>CBFGLP010000869.1:0-7559 GCA_965649595.1 uncultured Myxococcales bacterium
GGCCGAAGTCCATCGGCGCGCCGTCCGGGGTTGCGTTCTCGGGCAGCGCCTCGGTCGCGGCCTGTTCAACCTGCCCAACCTGCCGACCGTCCCGCTCGAGGTCGGCAAGCCCGTCAAGCTCGAGCGCGAGGACGAGCGCGAGCTGGAGGGCATGGGCACCGTCCCGGTCGAGATCGAGGAGAACTGGACCTTGGTCAAGATCGACGAGACCGGCGGCAAGAAGATCGCCGAGATCAAGGCGACCAGCGAGGCCAGCGGCGCCACCGAGGTTGGCGGAGGTCAGGGCACCCTCTCGCTCTTCGACTCGAGCGAGTACACGATCTTGTTCGACATGACCACGCAGCTGCCCGTCTCGCTCACCGGCAACAACACGACCGAGATCTCGATCGACGCGGGCGGGCAGAGCTTCAGCCTCGCGTCGGGCAGCGAGATCACGGCTACCTATACGCCGGCGACCTGAGTCCTGGCGGAGCTCCGGCCTGCGATGAGGGCCGGGAGCTCGAGCACCAATGAAGAGATGGTCGGTGAATACGACCATCTCTTCATTCAATTTTAGCCTGCGTGGGATTGTGGTCCCGTGCTCGTCAAAAATCGTCGTCGGGCAGCACATAACCCGATCCAGACCCGCGCGAGGGTGAAGGCGTGCTCACCTGTGGCTTGGGCAGGCTGGTCCCCGCGAACACCTCGACGCTCGACCCAATCTCGCGAAACTGCGCGACGATGGCGTCCGCCTGCGCGCGCGAGAGGTTGCTGCGGATCACCCCGCACTGCTCGACGATGTTCTTTGCCTCCGCGAGGCCCAGATACGTCAGCTCGCGGGCCAGCTTGATCGCGGCGATCTTGTTGGGTCCCGAGCTGTAGCGGACCACCCATTCCCCGCCCTCGGGCTCGACGAAGGCCGACGACGTGAAGCCGCCTATCGGCGGGTCGAACTCGAACACGACACCTTCCCGCCGAGCCTGGTCGGCGAATTGGCGGAGCCGGTAGTCGTCGAGCGAGACCTCGAAGGCAGCGGACGCCTCGACGTGGTCGAGCGACTCCTTGAGCCCGAAGCCCGACAGCTCGCGGACCAGCTTGACGGCCATGATCTTGGACTCGAACGAGACGACGCGGACCCGGCGGAGCATCGAGAGACATCATCGGTGAGTGGCGGACGATTGACAACGGAAATCAGCTCTGAGCGCCGGCGCACCCGAGCATGGGCCATTCGCGAATCCCATATTCGTATTTCGATCATGGTTTGTTTGTCGATTGACACTCTCCCCCACCCAATCTACCCACTTGCATTTCCCTCCCACCCATGCACTCCTATTCGAATGCCGTCGTTCGTTCACGAGTGTGCCATCCGCCTGCTGGAGAAGAACCCACACGTCGTTCGTCGACTCTGCCAATGGGCACGCCTCTCCGTCCCGCTCGTTCGCCGCAAGCTAGAGATACGCCGCCCCGAGCTCGCCCTCGACCTCGGCAACCTCTCCGACGTGCGCCTCCAGCGACCGGATCTCTTCGTCCTACAGTGGCGGCTCCGGCCCAAGAAGCTGCTCGAGGCCCTCTGGAACATCGAGGTGCAGGGCAGCAAGGACCAGACCCGCACCCGTGCATGGGCGGCAAATGTCATCCTTGCAGCTCAGTACTTCAAGGTCGATCCCGAAACGCTGATCATTGCGCTCGGATAGAGCATCGAGCTGTGGTGTTGGACGCAATTGGCCTGACTACGTGCGGATGGTCCTCGCGTCCGCCAACCAGTCACTCGCCAAGGAGCTAGCCATGGAACTTCGACAGCAATACGAGCTCGGCCCGCTCGAGCGCTCTAGCTACATGTTCATCGAAGGAAAGGCCGAAGGGAAAGCCGAAGGGAAAGCCGAAGGCCTCCGCAAGGGCAAAACCGAGGGCCTCCGCAAGGGCAAGGCCAAAGGCCTCGCCGACGGAATCCGAGCCATCCTCCGCTCCCGCGGCCTATCCGTGCCCAAGCGCTTGGACAAGGCCCTCACCGCGTGCCACGACCCCGCACGCCTCACCGAGGCGCTGATCCAAGCCCAACGAGTCGAGCGCGCCAACGACCTGCTCGAGCTGCTCGGCTCGGCCGCGTGACGAGCCGACCCGACCATCACTCGGTCGAGTAGCTCATGTAAGCGGTCGGCTTCCCGTCTTTCCCCGCCCCGCACACCAGCGTGTACTGATACCCGCTCGCCGTCCCGTGCAGCGTCAGCCGCCCGCCCGGACCAGGCGTCGCCTCACCGAGATCCGAGACCGTCTCGCCGACCTTCGCCTTCAGCTTGGTCATGCAGTCCTCGGCGGTCGTGCCGTCCTTCAACTGCAGCACGATTGCGGCCGCGAAGCCGCCGGCTAGCTTGGTCTCGGCCTTGTCCTGCTTGATCACCTTCTCGTGCTCGATCGCGTCGGGCGTGAACCAAGCCGGAGGCTCGCCGAGCCGCGTGGAGCCATCGGACTCGCCAGCAGCATCCGAGGCCGGCGTGGCCGGCTCGCTCGGGGTGCTCGGCTTGACGACGTCGGGCTTGCCCGGGGTCGGCTCGGGCTTCTTCTCGGCCTCAGCCTTCTCGGCCGTGGGTGCCGGCTTGGCCGGCTCCTGACAGGCAGGCAGCAGCCCGATCGAGATCAGGCCCAGCGTGGTGACGACGATGGCTCGCATCGACGCGAGGATACATGCTCGACCCGCAGGCGTCGTTGACCATGCTATCTGCGCGCCTGTCAGCCGGCAGGGCGGATGCAGCGGACCAGCAGCGCGCTCGCGGGATCAGCCTCGACCGCCGCCCACTCGGAGACCTGCTCGTCGACGAAGGTCTGCTCGGCCGCGCCTTCCTTGGTCCAGAAGGGCCCGGGCCCAGCGAACCAAAGGCTGGTCGCGCGGATCTCCTCGAGCGAGGGCAAGCGCCAGCCAGCCGGGGGCGAGCCAACGCCGATCGCGTCACCGGGCGCACGCAGCTGCGTGCAGAACTGCTCGGCCTCGCTGCGCGACACAGCCTCGGCGACGCCGAAGAAGAGCTGGTAGCCGCCCTCTTCGCGCAACAGCGGCAAGGGCAGCGCGGGCTTGGCCGAGGTCAGCGCGACATCGTCGGGGCCGAGATCCTTGGCGCAGCGGAAGCCCAGCAGCGAATCCTTGGTCAGCGCGCGCGTACCCTCGAAGGCGTGGGTCAAGAGCGGCTCGGCCAGCGTCACGTTCTCGGCGAACTCGTAGGCGCCCGCCCGCTGACCCGTGCGACCGCCCTTGTAGGTGTAGCGAATGCCGATCCCGATCGTGTTGCAGGACGGGTCGTCCTTGCGATCGGCTCCGCAGACGAGCGTGCGCAGGAACGCTTGCTCGGCCTTGGCCAGCGGACCCTCGGGCGAGCGGAACCCGTCGGCCAAGTAGACCTTCAGGTTGGCTTCGGGATCGAAGGTCTCGGCGACCCACTCCATCGCGTTGCCACCGAAGCCCTTGAGACCCCAGTAGCTGGTGTCGAGTGGATCGAAGCCGACCGGCCCGATTGCCTGGCCCAGCTCGTCGCGGAAGTTGTGTCCCCACGGATAGGTCCACGCTTCGGGGCCGCGCGCGGCGAACTCCCACTCGGCCTCGGTCGGCAGCCGAGCGCCTCGCCACGAGCAGTAGGCCGCGGCTTGCGAGTGGCTCACGCAGGTCTGCGGGAACGCGGCCAGATCCGCCTCGCCCAGATCGCGATCCGTGGGCCGGCCGTCGCTGCCGTCGAGGCAGGTCGCGGCCGTGCACGAGCCCGCGGCGACACACTCGGCGTACGCGGCCCGGCTGACCTCGAGGCCATCGATCCAGTAGCTCGGCAGGCGATCTTGCCGCAGCGGCTGACCAGTCCAGTAGATGTAGGGGTAGTCGAGCCGACCGTCGGCGTCGTAGCGGGTGGGGGTGTCGCCACGCAGGAAGTCGCCTGCGGGGATCTGCACCATCCCACCGTGGTCGAGCTCCCGCCTGTTGAGGAGCTGGCAGTTGCCGTCGGGGTCGAGCCCACGCGCGCGACCGCAGTCTTCGGCCTTGGTGACCGTCTCGGGCAAGGGCGCGTCTTCACCGACGAAGGGCTCGCCGATCGGGAACGAGTGCGGACGATCGTAGAAGGCCAGCGCAGGCTTGCTCGACTGCTCGCCGCAGCCGATCAGAGACGCGAGCGAGAGCAGCGAGAGCAGGCCGAGGGTACGAGAGGATGCGGTCATAGCTCGAAGCGGCGCAGGAGGGTCGCCGAAGGTCGGGCGCCCGCAAGCGAGAAACCAAGCATGGCGACCAGGTTGACCACAAGTCCGATCACGCCAATCTCCAGCTCGAGCGGGTTTATCGCGGCGGCGAGGTCGGGCACGACCTGCTGCAGCACGAACAACCCGAGCACCGCCCCGAGCCCGGCGATCAGGCCCGCCTCGGCGCCAACCCGGTTGGCACGGCGCCAGTAGAGCCCGAGCAGGCAGAGGGGCAGGAATTGGATCGGGATCGCGTAGGCGAGCAACAGCAGGTCGACCACCGAGGTCCCGCCCGCGACCTCCAGCACCAGCAGGCTGACCAGCGCGAGCAGCACGACGACGATCCGGATCGCCCGGGTCTGCCCGGCGTCGTCGTCGTGCAGGCGAGCGCCCGGCTGGGCCGGCCGCGGGAGCACTCGCGCCGCGCGGAGCGAGCGGAGCAGCGCCCGGCCGAGCGGGCGATCCTCGATCGGCAGCAGCACGTCCCGGACCAGCACCGAGCCGCCCGCGTGCAGCAGCGCGTCACCCGTCGACATCGAGGCGGCGAGCACCGCGAAGGCCACGAACGCGAACAAGATCGGGTGGACCGCCTCGCCCTTCACGAGATCGACCAGCCACAAGAGCACCGAGTCGTCGGCCGGCCCGCCCGCGAGCACCGCCACGTAGCCCAAGAAGATCAGCGGCAGCAGGAAGAACAAGAAGGTCGGATAGAACACGACCGAGAGCTGCACGAGCCGCGCGCTGCGGGCCGTGAAGCACTTCATGAACATGTGCGGCCACATCGAGAAGCCGAGCACCGACATGATGATCTCGGAGCTGTAGCGGGTCGCGGGCGTCTGTCCGCCCGGGCCCGGGAGCGTGAGGTACTCGGGCTTCTCGGCGACCAGGCGGTCGAACATCCCCTCGACCGAGCCGAACAGCTTGGCCGGGATCCAAAGCCCGATCGTCCACACGACCACCAGCATCGCGACGCCCTGCAGCACGTTGGTCCAGCCGACCCCACGTACGCCGCCCGCGAGCACGTAGATCACCACGACCGCGTAGACGATCGTCGCGCCGACAACCGGCGGCCAGCCAGTCACGGCGTGCATGACCACGCCCGCGCCCTTGAGCTGGATCACCAGGTAGGGCACGAACGAGACCAAGGTCGCGGCGCCCATCAGCACGCTGACGCGCGGGCTCTCGAACCGGGCCGCGAGCAGCTCGGCTTGGGTCATGAAGCCCTCGCGCGCTCCAATCCGGCGCACGCGGGCGCCGAAGAAGAACAGCGGGACCATCCCGACCGAGCCGTAGGCGAGCACGTAGAACACGTCCGAGCCCTTGGCCACGACCCGCTGCGGGGTCCCGAGCAGCGCGTAGGCGGAGAAGATCGTCGCCCCGATCACGAAGTACATGACCAGCGGCCCGAACGCCCGCTCACCGGCGACGAAGTCGGTCGTGTCGCCCTTGCCCTGCCGCCCCGCGAGCACGCCGATCAGCAGCGTGATCACCAGGTAGCCGAACACCACGCCGGCCGCGATCGGGTTGAACCCTTCGATCATGCCGTCGGCTCCTCGTGCTCGCGATCGTCGACCAAGCGCAGCGAGTAGAGCAGCGCGAGCACGACGAAGTTGGCCACGATCACGATCAGGATCCACGCCAGCGAGAAGGGCAGGCCCAGCACGCGGGGCTCGATCCGATCGAACCAAGCCGGATAGATCGGCCAGACCAAGCTGGCGGTGGCGATCAGGAAGTAGACCACCGCCAGCCGAGTGGCGACGCGCGAGCGCTCGGACGGGTCGGACACTCGCGCACGCTATCACTGCCAGCTCGGGCGCCGAGCTCTGCGCCGATTCGCGGTGCCGAGTTGGGCTGCCTCAGATCTCGTCCCGCAGCGTGTGCGCACGCAGACGTGCGGGCGCGACCCAATCCGGGAGTCTCTGCACTTGCGGCCGTGCAATTTTGACTCAATCCTGTCGCCGTGCCGCCCGTGCTGAGTCGGATCACCCCCGCGAGCCAGGCTGTCCGTCGGATCGTCGGCCTCGACACCGAAGTCCGCCTGCGCGAGTGGACCGTGTGGATCCCGGACCTGCACGAGGCCCACGATGGTCTGCGTGTTGCCCACCTGAGCGACATTCACATCGGCCTCGTCACGCCGGACCGGCGGATCCGCAACGCGGTCGAGCTGATCAACGCGGTCCAGCCCGACCTCAGCCTGTTGACCGGCGACTTCGCCAGCCGCCGCCCTGGCCCGCTCGCTCGGCTCGGTCGCACGCTCGAGGGTCTGAGCTCGCCGACCTTCTTCGTGCTCGGCAACCATGATCACTGGGTCGACGCCGGCCAGGTCGTGCAGCAGCTCGAGGGGATCGGCTACACGCACCTCGACAACCGCCACCACACGCTCGAGTTTGGCGGCGCGCCGCTGCACTTGATCGGGCTCAACGATCCAGTCACCCGCAGGCATCGACCCGAGCAAGCCGTCGCCGAGCTGCCCGATGGTGGGACGCGGCTGCTGCTCGCGCACCAAGCCGAGAGCCTCGCCGAGGTGCTCGCGCTCGGAGCCACCATTCACCTGTGCCTCAGCGGGCACACGCACGGCGGGCAGATCTATCTGGGCGGGCTGACCCGGCGGTTCATGCGACGTCACGGGATCCGCCACGTCCGCGGGCTCGCGCGGCTCGATGGCGAAGGGCCGTGGCTGCACGTGACGCACGGGGTGGGGTCGGCGGTCACGCCCTTGCGTGTGGCGGCGCGGCCGGAGGTCGGGTTGCTGACCTTGCGGCGCGATCGGGCGGGGAGCTTCTTTCCGGGGATCTGATCGCTGCGGCCGCCGTCGTCGGCAAAATAGAATGACCGCGCGAAAGACCTGGACGCTGTTGGGATGTGCGGCCCTGATGCTGGCTCAGACGATGGGGTGCCGGACGAGCATCGAGCCGACAAGCACGGGCCCGACCGCTCGCTGCCCGAGCGCGGTCGTCGAGGCGCCGCACGCCGAGCCTGCGGGTGAGCCGAGCCCCGCGATTGACGAGGACCCGTGGGTAACCGACAGCAGCGAGCTGTGCGAGCAACTCGCCAACACCTACGACGAGATCCTCATCGCCCACAAGACCTGCTCGACCGAGGCCGACTGCCGCTACTACCCGGATGTCGGACTATGTGGAGCAACGCTGAACACCAAGGCGCCGCTCGAGCTCCTCGAGAAGCTCCGCGAGTTCGAGTACGGCTACGGCTGCCCGATGGAGGTCGCCAGGTGCTTGCCCCCGAATTATGACGTTGTCTGCGAGGCCAACCGCTGCGGACGCGGCTGAGCACCTCCACCCGGAGGTCGGGTTCACTTGCCGAGCAGCTCGGTCAGCGAGTACTCGCCCGCCGCGAACGCGGGCTCGCCG
>CBFGLP010000870.1:0-1744 GCA_965649595.1 uncultured Myxococcales bacterium
GCGCTGATGGGCCTGCCGATCGTGCACGTGTTCACGCACGACAGCTTCTGGCTCGGTGAGGACGGCCCGACCCACCAGCCGATCGAGCACACGATGAGCCTGCGGGCGATGCCCAACCTCCACGTGGTTCGGCCCGGTGACGCGAAGGAGACCGTCGGCGCGTGGAAGCTGGCGATGAAGCGGACCAGCGGACCGACGGCCCTGCTGCTGACCCGGCAGAACCTCCCAGTGTTCGCCGAGACCTCGATGGATGGCGTGCAAGCGGGCGCTTACGTGGTCTGGCAGCCCCAGGGCGTCACGCTCGACAAGCTCGCGGGGGTGTTCATCGCCACCGGCAGCGAGCTCGAGCTCGCGATGAAGGCCGCCAAGCAGCTGCACGAGCAGGGCGTGGCGATCCGCGTGGTCTCGATGCCCTGCTGGGAGGCGTTCGCCGAGCAACCGGCGGAGTACCGCGAGTCGGTGCTGCCGCGGGCGATCGGGCGCGAGCGCAGGCTCGCGATCGAGGCCGGCTGCACGCTCGGCTGGGAGCGCTTCGCCGACCACGTGCAGGGGATCGATCACTTCGGTGCCTCGGCGCCGGCCGAGGTGCTGGCCGAGAAGTTCGGCTTCACGGTCGACGCGGTGATCCAGCGCTGGCGCTCGATCGCGGGCTGAGGCCAATTTTCCGCCACATCAGTTTGATTGCTCGACACTCAGGCCCGCACCATGCGAGCCTGGGTTGTCGTTCAATGCCATTCGCCCCGCTCGGGATTCCAGGTGGATGTACGCTCTCCTGCCAATACTGGATTGATAAAGGAGCATGCGCGCTCGTAGCACTCGGAGAGGGTATTCCATTCCAAATCGAAGTCCCGAAGTCTTTTGTCGGTATATCTGGTGCCACGCATCTGGAGGCGCGGGGAGCTCGGCCGGGATGGGGTGAGTGCCACGAAATCCGAATGTTTGAACCAACGCTCGATATATTTCATCTGCTTTGAGTGGCCCAAGCCGAGAGAGCAGCGCTATATCCGGCAAATCTTTGACGCGAGAATTGGGTCGGTCCCGCGGCAAGGTGTAGGCATGCAGTTTCTCCGCCAGATGTGTCTCTATCGGATAGACGCGCAGCCGCGGCGGTGGTACATTGATGACCGCGAGGCGATCTTCCGGTGTCACTTCATCGGGCTCCCGGATCATGGGGTCACCGATGCCGACATCCAGACCGAACGGGTCCCCATAAATCTTGCCTGCAATCTTGCATACAACTCTGAATCGCTGTCCATCGTACTTGGCCGCCTCTCCCTGGATATCCGGGTCGTTGCGGTCGATCTGGACCTCGAACTGCATGCAATCGCCGAGATCTGCTCGCCCCGCCCTTTGCAGCCGGCCCAATAATTGTTCAGGATTTCCTGAAAAACGAGTATCCACATCCTTTGTCATTCGCGCCTTTTGCAAGCGCAATTCGAGCACGAGGCCGCCTTTGAGCACCATGGCGTCGTCGAACTCCGCGACGATGCGTGCTAGAAAACGATCATAAATTAACAATTAACGTTGTCGCTGGAGACTGCGACCCGGCGTGGCTCGATCCCGGAGACGTTGATCCAAAGCCATTTTGACCGCGTACGCGTTTATACCCAATGGTTGCCCAAAGCCCTCAATCGAGGCGCTCGAGCGAAACCTGATTGCATGACCAATATTTGTACACTTCGAGCTCGAATGGTAAAATCAACATAAACGCGTACCGACCATGCACACCTTCTGGGTCGCACCC
>CBFGLP010000871.1:0-1570 GCA_965649595.1 uncultured Myxococcales bacterium
GCTGCGGCTTGTTCTTCTCGGCCTCTTCGGCGGCCTTGCGCTCCTCCTCGGCCTTGATCTCGGCGAGGGTGTCGTCGACCTTTTGCTTCGCGTCGGCGATCTCGGGCGTCAGCTCGACGGTGCCGTTGGCCTCTTGCAGCGCCTTCTCGTAGTCGTCGAGCAGCGACTTGGCATCGTCGATGAACTTGCGATCGTTGCTGGCCTTGTAGGCGCGCAGGTACGCGTCGAGGGCCAGGTTCATCAGCGTCACCCGAGTCTCGGTGTTCTTCTTGTTCTCCGGCAGCAGGCGGACGGCCTTGTCCCACGCCTCTGCCGCGCCAGCGAAGTCGCCCCCGTCGAACTTCTCCTGGCCGAGCGGGTAGAGCTCCTCGACGGTCTCCCCTTCCGGCGCCGCGAGTGCGGGATGGATCGGCGCGAGGGTCAGGGCAGCAGCAACAGTGCAAGCGAAGATCCGCGAGGGCATGCGCGTGGCTCGGGTCATGGTCGGGCGGACCATAACACGCGAGCCCGCGACCCTCGCCTGCCTCGTGCAGATCCGACAGGACCTACGACGGCCACGGCCCAGACCCACCGTGGACCCGTGAAAAAACTTACAATTCCAACACCCTGCGGGCTCGTAGCGTCGCTCATACCATCGCGCCAATGCTGAATCGGTCGACCTCGCTGTCCGCGATGGTGTTGTTGCTAGCCGTTCCGCTCGGGCTGCTGAGCTCGAGCGACGGGGCCAAGGCGACCCCCACCCAGCCAGGCGACCTGCAGCAGCCGCTCTCACCCAGCGATGCTTGCTCGACCTGCCATGACTTCTTCACGCCCGCTGATCTCATGGCCATGGGCGGCAGCATCGAGCCCTGGGCATGGTCTGGCTCGATGATGGGCAACAGCGCCCGGGACCCGGTGTTCTGGGCCGCGGTCGCGCTGGCCGAGCAAGATCACCCCGACGAGACCGGCGACTGCGTGCGCTGCCACGCTCCGCGGGCCTTCCTCGACGGGCTCGGCGACGCGCTCTCGCTCGACGAGCTGACCACCGACCAGCGCGCGGGGGTCGAGTGCGACTTCTGCCACCGGATGCTCGACGACAGCGACGTCCTCGTGCCCGGCAACGCCCAGTTCACCCTCGCCGACGCGCCGGTCGGCGAGAACGTGCCGCGCTTTGGACCCTGGGCCTACGAGGCGCTCGGGCCCGAGCCCCAGCACCCGTGGGCGCAAGACCTCGAGTACCTGCCCAGCTCGAGCATGTGCGGGACCTGCCACGACGTGACCACCGGGCGCGAGCGCGTCGACGATCGCGGCGTCGGCCTGGGCGTCCCCTTCAACGAGCAGCGGACCTACAGCGAGTGGCTCGGCAGCGCCTACGCCCAACCCGGGCCGGACCAGCGCTCGTGCCAGGACTGCCACATGCCCGCGATCGAGTTCCCCTCGCTCGGCTGCAACATGTTCGCGGGGGCGCCTCACGAGAGCGGCGGTCGCCGGCACGTGCTGGTCGGAGCCAACGCCGGGACGCTGCGGATGTTGAAGTCGCTCTATGGTGACGCGGGCACGGGCGAGGTGCCGGACTGGCGCTTCGACGAGG
>CBFGLP010000872.1:0-16287 GCA_965649595.1 uncultured Myxococcales bacterium
GCCGAGGACGTCGCGGCGCTCGAGGTGGCCCAGCAAGGGACGTGGCGCTGGTACCCGAGCACCGACGAGCTGGACATCGAGAACGGCGGCACGGAGCTCGCTGCGCAGGTCAGCTTCGTCGCGGATCCTTCGAGCTACCGCCTGCGCGAGCACGTCGCGGGGGGCGAGGGCGTCGCTTGCTATGGACCAACGGTCATGGTGGACGGGACGCTCACCTTCACGGACGAAGCGGACATGGTGATCGTCAGCATCCCGATCACGGCCGAGCGTGACCTCGGGGGGTCACCGCAATACACTGCCGTTCCTCTCATCTCTCCGGTCTCGACCTTTTCTGCGGGGCTAACAGAGAAGGTAGAGTACGATATGAGCGGTATTCAGGGAACTATCCACTGGGTCGAAGAGGCCGGGATCCGAGCGCTGTTCGAGTATCGGTCTCAGACCACGCTGACCGGCGAATCAGGCATCGGCGTGATCTCGCCGGTCGCCGAGTTCGAGTGACCCTCGCTCTCCGAGACTCGTAGCGGAGTCGACGTTGCCGTGGATATCAGCGTGGGGGGAATACTGCAATGAGCCCGCGCGGGGTTCTCGTGACCTTTGCCGCGCTCGTGCTGGTGGGGGCCTGCGGTGACGCGCCCGAGTTCGACTATGTTACACAGAACCTTCGAATCGCGGCTAGCTATGACGCTCCGATCTGCCTAGGCACGGCGAGGGCCGCGGACGGCGAAGCGCAGCGGATCAAGTCGATCCTCGGCGTCGAAGATGGGCGCATCATAGATGTTTACGTCGGTATCGATGGTGTGCGCGAGAACTGTCCACCTGGCTCGAATGGCTGCGCGGACCGGGTAGGAGGGGGGTCTGTGTGGACGGACTACGACTCGCTCCCCCATGAGCTCGTGCATGCTCTGGTGGTTACGCCAGGAAGCGAAGTTCCGTTTATTGAGGAGGGCCTGGCGGAAGCGCTCGCGGGTGGCGCTTGGATCGCTGACGTGAGCGAGGTCGACGACCTCGAGTCCATCACGCTCGCCGAATGGCTCGTTGCCTCGCGGCCAGATGCCGACACCTCTGCCGTGGGGAGGTACTATGCCCTTGCCGGTCACTTCGTGAAGTGGCTCATCGATGAATACGGGATCGAGGCATTGCTGGCGTGGCGGACGATGATTCCCGATGGGGACGACATCGCGGCAATCGAGAGCTCCTTCGAGGAGGTCTACGGCGTATCGTTGGGCGAGGTCGAGGCGCAATGGAAATCACTCGCGCCAACTCGGATTCAGGTCGGCCAGGGCGCCTGTACCGGAGCGCCGCTGCCATGGGTCAGCGGCGATTCTTGGCAGGCGACGCTGGACCTCGACTGCGGGGATGAGCACACGCTCGGACCGCTCGGGTTCGGGGACGCAGTTGCGCCAGGCATGATTCGCCGCGTGCTGGTCGATGTCGTGCGACCGGGTGAGTACCGGCTGAGCACCGACGCGTCGCGGCCGGTTCGCGCGAGCATCTCTTCTTGCGGATGCTGGGAAGGGTGGTCAATCACGGGGACGAGCGTCGACGTCCCCAGCGGAGACACGGAGCAGATCGTGGAATTGAACGAGTGCCGGTACTTGGTGAGCGTGATCTCCGAGGGCGTCGCGCCAGCCTCGATTCAACTCGAGCTGCAACCGGAGAGCCTCGAGCCATGGTGACGTGCGCTCGGGGTGCGTTGCTGAGCCTCAGCGTGTTGGCGCTCGGCTGTGAGGCGGGTGTCGATGTGCTCGATTTCGATGTCGATCCGACCTGCGAGGCTCCAGCGTGGTGCGCTGCGCCGCTCCCGGTGCGCCTAGTCGCTGCGGATTTGGATGGCGACGGGCGCATCGAGCTCGCTACGGTCGGACTTGGTCTCGCCCTGACGGTCATCCAGATCGAGGACGCCGGGGTCGAGCTCCTCGAGCGCGACGTGCAGGTCGAGCTCGCCCCGGAGCTCCGGGCTTGTGATCTGGAGGCTGGAATGTCCTTGCTGCTCGATAACGACATTGAATATCGCCTCTATCGGGTGACCGCCGACGATATCAACCTCGTGGCCCGTGAGCCCGCGCCGGGGCGGCTGCGCTGCGTACGGTTTGCTGCTGGAGAACCCGAGCGGATCGTGTTCGTCGAGGAATCGCAGATCCATATCGACGATCAATCTTTCTCGTTCGAGCCGGTGTACGGCCCTGATGACTTTGTAGTGATTCCCGCGGGCACGTATGATCGGTTCTTCCTGCTAGCCTCCGATGGGCTCATTCGCATCGTCGACGTCGATCGGAGCAGCGGGGTCACGCTGGCCGAGCAGACTTGGGAGCTGGCCACTGGCGAGGCTGCCCCGACGGCGCTCGCCCAGGCGGACGTCGATCCAAACACCCCCGGGGCAGAGCTGATCGTGGCGGTAGCGACGCTGCCCTCGGGCAGCCAGGTGCGGATATTCAGCGGCGCGCAGACGGGCGCTCCCCAGGGGTTCGCGTCGAGCACCGTGGCGATACCCTTTTGGTCAGATCGAATGATCGCGGGTCAGCTCGACGCGGACCCGCAGGCGGAGCTAGTCATCGAAGCCGAGCTGCCGACCGAGCTGGCACGGGTGGACGTCGTGGACGGCGAACCCGAGGTCGAGCTGCTCGAGGCTGGAGGGAGCGTGGTCGATGTGGCGATGGGGGATGTCGACGGGGATGGAGTGCAGGAGATCTTGCTGCTCGACGCCACGGTGGAGCAGGTCAGGGTGCTCGAGCCTGGCTTGTGAGGCTCACCGACCCGCGCGACGCTTTCGCGACCCACCCGAGCGCTCGTTCAAATAGTCCCGCAGCACCAACGCGCTGTTGTGCGTCGTGTCGTGGGCGCTGAACAGCAAGGTGACGTCGCTCTCCCGGCTCGCCTCGACGATCGGCTGCCACGCGGAAGGGTTGGCGTCGAGCTCCTCCCGATAGCGCCGCACGAACTCCTCCCATCGCTCGACCTGGTGGCCGAACCACTTGCGCAGCTCGGTGCTCGGCGCAACATCCTTCAACCACGCGTTCGCTGCGAGCGCCTCTTTCTTGATGCCACGTGGCCAAAGGCGCTCGACCAGGAACCTCCGGCCATCGCCTGGCTCCGCGGGCTCGTAGGTCCGTTTGATCCGGATCATACGCTCCTTTTTTAGCCCACGAAGAGCTCATTCCAAGCCACTCGATGACTTGGTCAGCATCTGCCCAACCACCTCGGTCAAGCGCCCCACGGTATATGGCTTGGCGAGGTAGGTCGCCCCCGTGACCCCCTGCGGAGCGCCATCGCGGTCGAGCGCGTCGTCGTATCCCGACACGAACAACACCTTCACGTCGGGCTGCTGCGCTTGCAGCCGCTTTGCAAGCTCGTAGCCGGTCATGTTCGGCATGATGATGTCGCTAACCAGCAAGTCGATCGTGCAGGGGTGACGAGCGAGGAGCTCGAGGGCTGCTGCGCCGTCCGACGCCGCGAGCACCTCGTAGCCGTACGCTCGCAACCCACGCTCGGCGATTCCGCGTACCACCGGGTCGTCCTCGGCGAGCAGGAGCCGTCCGCTCGCCCGCGGCGCGGGTTGGAGCGCGCTCTCTCGCACCTCGTCGATTGCTTCGTTCGTGAGCGGCAGATAGATCGTGAAACAGGTGCCCTTGTCCGGCTCGCTCTCGACGGTTATCTCGCCGCCGAGCTGCTTGACGATGCCGTAGCAGGTCGACAGCCCGAGCCCGGTGCCGGTCTTCTTGGTCGTGAAGAATGGGTCGAAGATATGCGGGAGCGTGGCCTTGGGGATGCCCTGCCCGGAGTCACGAACCTCGAGCAGCGCGTAGCGACCGGCGGGGAGGGGAATCGTGGGGTCGGCCATCACGGCCCCGACCTCGATGTGCAATGTGCCACCTCGCGGCATTGCGTCCCGCGCATTGACGGCGAGGTTGACCAGGACCTGCTCGATCTGAGCTTTGTCGGCGCGGATCAACACCTCCTCCTCGCCGAGCTTCGTGTGGATCTGGATCGTCTCGCCAATGATCCGCGAGAGCAGCCGCTCGGTGCTGGCGACCAGCTCCCTGAGATCCAGCATCTTGAGGTTGAACACCTGCTTGCGGGCGAAGCTGAGCAGCTGCCTGGTCAAGCCAGCGGCCTTCTCGGACGCCTCGCGGATCGTCTCGAGCGCGTCGCTGGCGACGGGATCGTGCTTCGTGCGCATCGCGACGAGCTCGGCGCAGCCGAGGATCGCCGTCAGCAGATTGTTGAAGTCGTGCGCCACACCGCCGGCCAGGCGCCCGACCGTCTCCATTCGCTGAGCGAGCATCAATTGATCTTCGAGCGACTTGCGAGCCGAGATGTCGGTGATGGTCCCGGCCATCCCCACCGGCTTGCCTCGCTTGTCACGGAGGACTCGGCCGAAGCTCGCAATCCAGCGGGCGGTCCCGTCCGGCTGCAGCATGCGGTGCTCGAAGATGAAGTCGTCGCTGCCCCCGTCGCTACTCGTGTCTCTCGCGATCACGCGCTGGATCGTCGATTCCAATTCGCCACGATCTTCGGGATGAACGAGCGAAATATAGGCGTCGTAGGTCCGCGTGAAGGTCCCCGGCGCGAGGCCGACGATCGACTCTACACCGTCGGACCAGCGAACCGTCCCGGACGCGATGTCCCAATCCCAGGTGCCCATTCGGGCCGCGTGGAGGGCGAATCGCAGCTTCTCTTCGCTGTCTCGCGCGCGCGCCTCGGACCGCTTGTGCGTGGTGACGTCGACGAACGAGGTCACCGCCGCGTAGGGCAGGGGTCGGCCCGGTTTGAACAGGGGCTGCGAATTGATCGAGATCCACGTCAGCGTCCCATCGGGCTTGTGCACGCCCATGATGACGCCGTGCGACGCATCCCCCGTGCGAAGGCTGACCATCGCGGGGTGCGTGTCGCCCGGGAAGGGGGAGCCGTCTTCGTGGACCGCGCGCCAGCGCGAGTCCGTCGAGCTGCGGCCCATCATTTGATCGACGCTCAGCCCGAGGATGCGCTCGGCCGCGGCATTACAGGTGAGGATCTGGCCATCGGCGCCCTGCAGGACGACGCCCTCGGCAAGGTTCGCCACGATCACCTCGTAGCGCGCGGCGTCGGAGCCCAGCTGCTCGTCGAAGATGGCTCGCGCCCGCAGCTCGGCGTTCTCGCGTGCGAGTCGATCGAGCTCGCCTCGAAGCCTGTCCAGCTCCGTGGAGGCATCTGAACTGGACCGTCGCTCGGACAAGCTGCTCGACTATAAGGCGAAAGCCCTGTGCGTATCGCGCGAAAGTATCGCGTGTTTGGCCCGTGCGGCGCTCGCTCTCGCGCGGGGAGGCTCGATTGCCAGGTGACTGATCGCGTCGCCTGTCTCGCTGATCGGCTCGTAAAGGTAGGCCGCTCGCGAGGTCGTGTCACCCACGCTGCGCACCCGCAGCGGTCGGCATCGCTCGGCGTGGCTCGAAGCGGCGCGTGAGCTGCTCGAGCTGCCCGGCCTTGGCCTCGAGCTGCTGAGCGGCGGCGCGGGTTTGAGCGGTCGCGGCCGCGGTCGCGATCGCGATCGCGGCGACCTCCTCGATCGCCTGCGAGACCTGCTGGGTGTCGCGGCTCTGTTGGGCGGTGACCGACGAGATCTGCTGGGCTGCGGCGGCCGTGCGCTCGGCCAGCTGCTTGGCCTCCTCGGTTGCGAGGACCGTCGAGGTGCCCGCACGCTCGATGCTCGTGACCCGCCCCCGCACGTCGGCCACGGAGCCATTGACTCGCTCGGCGAGGCGTCGCATCTCCGCGGCGACCAGCGCGAAGCCACGCCCGGCCTCGCCAGCACGGGTCGCCTCGAGCGAGCCGTTGAGCGCGAGCAGATCGCTGCGATCGGCCACGTCGCGGATGGTCTCGAGCAGATCGCCGACGCCGTTGGCCTCGCTGGTGAGCTCGGCGATCCTGCCAATCATCAGGTCGGTGGTCGACAGCGCTCGGTCGGCGTTGTCGAGCACGAGCTCGGCGGACACGGCGATCTCCTTGGCTGCGTTCGCCAGCGAGGCAGCCGTCGCGCCGACCTCTCGTACGCTCGTCGACTGCTGCTCGGCGGCCTGCTCCTGCGTGCGGGTGACCGCGTGAATCTGAGCGGCCGCCGACGCCAACTCCAGCGCGGTCACGCGGATCTCCACGACCATCTCGTCGAGCCGTGCGACCATCGAGCGGAACGCGTCGTGGAGATCGCCGGGGCGCTCGAACTCGACGCGAAGATCACCGGCGGCGACCTTCTGAGCGGCGGTCGCTAGCTCCTCGAACACATCGAGCATGCCGTTGAAGTCGTGCACGAGCATGCCGACCTCGTCGTTGCGCAGCGGGATCACCCGCGCGATCGTGCGGATCTCACCGTCCTCGACCACGCGCCGCGTCGCGCTCCTGAGCTCGCGCAGCTTGATCGCCAGCGAGCGCGAGAACACGAGATTGGCGACCGACAGCGCCCCGGTGATGACCACCAGCAGGATCACCAGGAACACGATCGAGGGTCCGAGCTGCTCATCGGTGTGGGCCCGCGCGAGCACCCAGCGACCGTCGCCGACCGGCGCCGCAGCTAGCGTCTCGCTGGCCTCGAGATCGTGCGCGCTCAAGACCTCGCTAGTCGCGGGGTCATCGACACCGACCAGGATCGAAGGCAGCTCGTCAGCCCTCACGAGGGTCAGCTCCGGGTCGAGGGCCTTGCCGGACCAGCGTTGCTCGAGCGCAGCGATCTCCGCCCGCCGCTCCTGCTCGGAGAGCAGGGCCGCGCGCACGCTTTGAACGCGAACCATGCTACCGAGCGCGCTCACCCCGATGAAGATCCCGAGCGTGGCGGTGAGGTGCATCATGAGCATCGATGACACGATCGTGGTGCTCGGGCGCTGCACCTGGAGCTTGCGCTTGGCCAGCTCAGCACTCAGCGCGATCTGGGCCTCGCTGGTAGCTCCGTCGACCAGCGCCTGCTGGACCGGCGCGACCGCGAGCGCGATCGCCAGAGCGAAGAGCAGGCTATTGAGGATCTCGGCGACCCCGAGCGGCTTGGCAACCGGGACGCCGATCTTTGCCAGCACCAGTGAGAGCAGCAACGTCGCCACCCACAAGGTCACGTAGGCGACGACGAAGCGCGGACGATTGCGTCGCAAGGCTTCGTCCACTGCCAACAACTCGCGATCGTCGACCTCGAACCCGCGAGTCTGCCAGCGGCGGACCGGATCGAACAGGACGCTGAGGTACGCGTAGGTGACGGCGACGCGGGTCAGCGTGAGTCCGAGGAAGACCCCGCGATCGGCAGCACCAATCACCTCAGTCCAGAAGTAGAGCAGGCACGCGACGTTCACCAAGTCGTACGCGAAGACTCGCAGGGGCAATCGTGGCCACAGCTTGCTGGTCGTCGATTCATCGCGCATGGTCGACATTCGCATCAATGAAGCCCTACGAGGCTGATAAAGACAATCCCGGGGATGCTCGATGAAGACGTCCATCGAATGCTCTGGGCCGCCGATCCATGTCCGGCGCCGCGCCCGCCAGCATTCGAGGCTCAATCAGCACCCTATTATCGTGTATTCGATTTAGTTATCATGAGGGCAGAGGTGAAGCTATCGGGCGTGACCGAGTTGATAACGACAGGGGGACGTCATGAGTAGCCCCGGGGCCGTATTGCCGCTAATGCTCGGCAATCAAATCCTGGCGGTGAGCGCGCTGGCCGTCATCGAAATCGTCGGAACGATCGCCTGGGTGGCGATCCCGAGCGCACCGCAATCAGTACCCGGAGCCTTGGCCTGGCGAGGTCGTGCGTTGGGGCTGCTCGACCTCGGCCCTGCGCTCGGCCTCGAGCCAGCGAGGCCCCCGACCACCCGTGCCCGTAACGTGATCCTGCGTGCGGCCGCCGACATCGTCGCGCTGTCCGTCGATCGGGTGCTCGAGCTTCGTACGCCCACCGCCGAGCTCGATCCGCCACACGCGGCTGCGATCGAGCTCCCGTGCCTAGGTGAGCTGGTGATCCAGGATCGTGTGGTCCCAGTCCTGGACCTCGACGCGTGGGTCAACGACCTGCGGAGGTCCGCATGAGCCGGACGTCGACGTTGCGTTGGGTGTTGGTGCTGGGGGATTCGGGTGTCGCCGTCGATCATCGAGCGGTCGAGTCCGTCGCATCGATGTCGGGCCTCGAAGCGTCGACAGCTTGGCTACCGGCCGTCGATCGCTCGTACAGGCCCGACGTCGGCGAGCGACGTCGGGTGCTCGTGCTCGTCGACGGCGGGCGCTTCGAGGTCCCGGCAGCGATCCACATGACCGAGATCACCGACCTACTCGCGCCGCCCGACCTGCTCCGCCAGAGCATGGCGCGCGTCGGGCTGATCGGGCTCGCGGAATTGCCGTTCGGGCTGACGCTGATCTGCGATCCCCGACGAATGACCCGGCCCGGAGCTTTGCAGACATGAGCTCGTCGTCTCGCCGCGAAGAGCTGCTCGCCCGCTTTCGCTTGGGCTCGCTCGCGCGAGTCGAGGCCATGCTGGCACAGGTCGGTCGCAAACCACCCTACGCGACGATCGTGGCGGAGCTGCGAGCGCCGCTGCATACGCTCAAGGGTGAGGCCCGGATGCTGGGGCTCGTGTCGCTCGCGGGGTTCGTCCACGCGCTCGAGGACACGCTCGCCGACTCGAGCAGTGAGCGAGGCCGACTCGAGCAGCTCGCTGCGGCGCTCGGGTTCGTCCGGCAATGGCTCGACGCCTCGTTGGTCGAGGACCGCGAGGCCGAGCTTCGGCTCGAGCGTGGTCGAGCGCTGCTCACCAGCGCGGGCGAGCTCGCCGAGCCGGCTCGCGCCCAGAGCTCGCCCGTGATCGCGTCCGGGCCGACGCTGTCACGCGTCTCGCTCGTCTCCACCGACACTGTCGACTCGCTCTGCGAGCGCCTCGAAGAGCTGCGCTCCGTGGTCGCGCGGCGGTTCCGCTCAGTCGGCCCGTCCGGGCCGAGGGGCGGCGACGTCGAGCACGTCCGGCACGAGCTCGCCGAGCTCGCCGAGCTCGCGTGGAGCCTGCGCCTGGTCCCGGTCGAGCCCGCGCTCGAGAGCCTGGCCAACCACGCGCGCGCGCTCGCGGCCGAGCTCGGCAAGCAGGCCAAGGTCGTGATCGATGCCGGCGGCGTGCAGCTCGAGCGCTCCCTGCTCGAGCGCTTGCACGCGCCGCTCATGCACCTGGTCAACAACGCGATCGACCACGGGATCGAAGCTGCGCACGAGCGCGGTGCAAAGCCGTCGGAGGCGAGCTTGACGATCGCCGCGCGCTCGCTCGGTCAGGAGGTCGAGCTCGAGCTCGTCGACGACGGGCGTGGTGTCGACCTCGAGCGGATCCGGCGGGTGGCGACGGAGCGTGGGCTGCTCGACCCCGCGGCTGCGCGCAGGGCCGAGCCCGCGCTCTTGCTCGGGCTCTTGTTCGAGGCGGGCTTCTCGACCAGCACCGGGGTTGGAGAGCTGTCGGGTCGCGGTGTCGGGCTCGACGTGGTCCGGCGGACCGTCGAGGGGCTCGGCGGCGACGTGACGATCGACTCGCGAGCGCAGGTTGGCACTCGCTTCGTGGTCCGCGTGCCCGCGACGCTCAGCCGCGAGACCGTGCTGGTGGTCGAGATCGGCGGGGCGCGCTGGGGGCTAGCTTCGCGCCGCGTCGGTCCGATCGTGCGGCTCGACGCGGCCGCGCTGCGGCGCTCGACGGTCGATGTCGACGGCGAGCACGTGCCGCTGCTCTCGCTCGCGCGCTTGCTCGGTGTGAGCGAGGAGCAGGACGAGCGGATCGCAATCTGTTGCTCGTACGGGGGCCGTCGCTACGCGCTCGCGTGCCAGCGCGTGCTCGGGGAGCACGAGCTGTTTCGGCGATCGCTGGGGCCGACGCTGGCGAGCATCTGCCTCGCGAGCTCGAGCGCGATCATGGATGACGGTGCGCTGGTGCTGCTGCTCGAGCCAGCCGCGCTGCTCGATCGCCGGCTCCATCGACGCGGCCGGATGCACCCGGACCGCGCGCAGACCAGCAAGCTCGCCGCCCGGGCTCGGGTCGAGGCTCCGCCCCTCGTACGCCAGCCAGGGATCATGGTCGTCGACGACTCGGCGATCGTGCGCGAGCTGCTCGGCGAGCTGCTCCGTGGCGCCGCGTTCGAGGTCACGAGCGCTTGCGACGGCCGCGAGGCGCTCGCGCTGCTCGGGCGGCGACGATTCGATCTGGTGCTCGCCGACATCGAGATGCCCTACATGGACGGGTTCGCGTTGCTCGAGCGAATCCGGGAGCTCGACCCCGAGCTCCCGGTCGTGATGCTGACGACACGGGGCTCGGACGCGGACCGTCAACAGGCGGCCGAGCTAGGCGCCAACGCGTACCTGGTCAAGTCGGAGTTTCGCGAGCAGAAGCTGCTCGACACGATCGCGCGCTTCGTGGAGGTCCCGGCATGACTCCGACCGAGCTCGCGGCCAGGCTGGCCGGGTTGATCCGCGAGCGCTACGGGCTCGACGCGTCACGCGGCAACATGAGCGCCGCGCTCGAGCGCTTCGCGGTCGAGCGACTCGAGGCGCTCGGGCCCGCGCTCGATCCGGCTGGCTACCTCGATCGCGTGCGCAGGGACGAGAGCGAGTGCGCTCGGCTGATCCACGCGGCCACCGTCAAGCTCAGCTGGTTCTTCCGCGAGGCGCAGCAGCTCGATGAGCTCGTCGCGTTCCTCGCCGAGTGCCATCGCCGAGAGCGACGTCGCACCAATGTCTGGATCGCCGGATGTGCCAGCGGCGAGGAGGCCTGGACGGTCGCGATGCAGGCAGCAGAGCGAGCCGTCCCGGTTCGCGTGCTCGCGACCGACATCGACGCGCTCGCGCTGGCCAAGGCCCGCTCGGGCCGCTATGAGGCATGGAGCGCGCGCGAGCTCCCGGTTGGGATGGCCCGCTATCTGAGAGCCGACGCCGGCGGAGTGCTCTGCATCGACGAGCTGCTCCGAGGTTCGCCCCAGGGCCTCGTGCAGGTCGAGTTCGCCGAGCACAACCTCTGCGCAGCACCACCCGAGCCCGGAGTGTGGGATGCGATCTGTTGCCGCAACGTGCTCATCTACTTCGAGCACGAGCGGGCGCGGCAGGTCGCTGCATGCCTGCGGACGGCGGTGCGCCCCGAAGGTCGGGTGTTCTTCGGTGCGAGCGATCTGCTCTTTCAGCCCTGCGCTGGTGAGGCTGGCTCGACCCGGTCGCCGGACGTGCAAGCCTGCCTAGCGGCTGCTCGCCCGCTGCCCGTCAGCATCGGGCGGCCGACGACGCCCGTGGCGCTCGACACCGATGCTCTGCTCACGCGCGCGGCCGCGGCCTGTGAAGCCGGCGAACTCGAGATCGCAACGGACATGCTCGCGCGCGTGGTCGCTCGAGATCCCTCGAGCGCCGAAGCACACCTTTGGATGGGCATCGCCCACTATTCGGCGGGGAGCTTCGTCGCCGCCGATCGAGCGTTTCGACGCGCGCGCTGCTTGTCGCCGGAATTATGGCCGGCGACGCTGTTCGCCGCGTTGACGTCGGAGCGACGCGGACGCCAGAGCGTCGCGCGTCGCTGCTGGGCGGAGCTTCGACGCATCATCGACCAACCCGACGCACCAGCGATCGAAGGTAGCGCCGCCTTGCTCGACGCGCTCTCGCGTTGGCGCAGCGAGGCGCTCGCGCTCGCGTACCAGCGCGCTCCCGATCGATGACCGCGAGCACTCGTCGACCTCCGCTAGCCGGTGCTGGCCGAGCGGGGCCGCGAGGCGAGCACGCTATGAATGACCGAGACCAGCTCGCCGCAATCGGGTGTCTTGATCGCGCCGCCGTCGGCGCCACAGGTTCTGATTGTAGCGATCAGCTCCGCCCGTGAACAATCGCTGAACAGCAGGATCAGGCAGCGATGGATGCGGTTTCGTTGGATGATCCGCAAGAGCGACAATCCGTCGAGGATTGGCATCGAGATGTCGAGCACCAGCACGTCGGGCTCGAAGTCGGCCATCAATCGGGTGCACTCGAGCGGATCATCGGTGGTCTCGACCTCGAAGCCGTAGATGGTCAGAATCTCGCGGACGACGTCGAGCGTGATCAGGCTGTCGTCCACCACCAGGACCTTCGTGGTGCTGGACCATGCCATGATCGCGTCATTACCGCGATTCGCCGCGGATGTCAATAATCGCCCCGCATGTCACCGATCCCTGGTTGCGCATGTCGGTTGGAGGGCGTTTGATCTTTGGACGACCGAGGCCAATAGTCCATCCGAGGACGATACAAAGCCGAATACGAGCCGGCGGTCTGTCCGCCGCCGTTTCGCCGTAGCGCTCGCGCTACTAGTGAAACGGGCCCTCGAGGACGTCGGACCTCGGCTGGATGCGGTACTCGTGGTACTCGTCGAATGGGCCGAGATGGGGTGTAATCGACCACGTATTGGCGGATGATCTCGACTTTCCTGGATTGTCGTAATCTTCCACTAATGTGCAATTTCGTAGGCCGGATAAGAGTGGCTCAATTGGGTATTGAAGGCGTGGGCGTCGACCCGTGGCTGTGTGTCGATCACCTACAGGCGCTCTCATTTGAAAACGTGTGAGGTGGCGCAATGCATCAGTCAATTGCATCGCACGTCGACCATGGTATCTACGGCGCCGTAGTTGGTGTTGCGTCGAGCCATGGTCGGCCGCCCGCGGCCGAGAGCCATAGTCGGCCGCCCCCGGCCGAGGGCCGAGCATACGTTGGAGGTTGGTTATGTTGCGTCTCACCAAGTTCTTCTCTCGCCGTCAAACGCCGCAGAGCGAGCAAGCCTCGCCCGCGCAGGCGCCCAACCACGCCGGCGGCTTCAGCTTCGTGTTGACCGACCGAGCCCGCCTCGATCGCTTCTTGATCCTCGGTAGCGAGGGCGGCACGTACTACGTCGGCGAGCGGCAATTGACGATCGCCAACGCGCGATGTGTCGAGCGCTGCCTCGACGCGGATGGCCCCGGCACGGTCGAGCAGATCGCCCGCGTGTCCGAGCAGGGCCGCGCGCCCAAGAACGATCCCGCCATCTTCGCCCTGGCGATCGCGGCGGGTCACCGTGACCCGCTGACCCGCCAAGCAGCCCTGGCCGCGCTCCCGCGCGTCTGCCGAATTGGAACTCACCTGTTCCAGTTCGTCGACGCGGTCCAGCACTTCCGTGGCTGGGGCCGGGCGCTGCGGCGCGCGGTCGCTCGCTGGTACGTCGATCGTGACCCGCAGGCGCTCGCCTACCAGGTCGTGAAGTACCGCCAGCGGGTCGGTTGGTCGCACCGCGACGTGCTGCGGCTCGCCGGCGGAGCGATCGGTCCGCACTCGATCGAGCACGAGGCGGTGCTGCGCTGGATCGTCGATGGCATCGACGGTCTCGGACCCGAGCGGGTGCGCGCTCGCGGTGATCGCCAGGTCAGCTACGGCAGCGTCGCTCGCGACAAGCTCCCGGCGCTGATCGAAGCGGTCGAGGCTCTCAACGGCACCCGCGACGCCAAGCTCGCGGTCCGGCTGATCACCGAGCACCGACTCACGCACGAGATGGTGCCCGGCGAGCTCAAGCAGCACCCCGAGGTCTGGGCGGCCCTGCTGCCGCACATGCCGATCGGAGCGTTGGTCCGCAACCTCGCCAAGCTGACGCAGGTTGGTGTGCTCGGTCCGTTCGCGGCCGAGACCGGCCACGTGCTCGACCGCCTCGCGGATCAAAAGCAGCTCCGCAAGGCGCGACTGCACCCGCTCGCGGTGCTCACCGCTCTGCGTGTCTACGCGCAGGGTCGGGGTCACCAGGGCAAGCTGAGCTGGCAGCCCGTGCAGAGGGTCGTCGATGCGCTCGACGCCGCCTTCTACACCTGCTTCGACAACGTCGAGCCAACCGGCAAGCGCACGCTGCTGGCCCTCGACGTGTCCGGCTCGATGGGCTGCGGGATGATCGGCGGGCTGCCGGGGGTGACCCCAGCGGTCGGCTCCGCGGCGATGGCCATGGTCACGCTGCGGGCGGAGGCGCAGGCCCACACGGTCGGGTTCTCGACCAAGCTGGTGCCGATCTCGTTGAGCCCGCGCCAGCGGCTCGACGACGTGGTCCAGCAGATCGCTCGGATCCCGATGGGCGGCACCGACTGCGCGCAGCCGATGCTCTGGGCGCTCGACAATAAGGTGGCTGTCGACGTGTTCCAGGTCTACACGGATAACGAGACCTGGCACGGCAACATCCACCCGCACCAGGCGCTCGAGCGCTACCGCGAGAAGACCGGTATCCCGGCCAAGCTGGTCGTCGTCGGCATGACCGCGACCCAGTTCTCCATCGCCAACCCCGACGACGCAGGCATGCTCGACGTGGTCGGCTTCGACACCGCGGCGCCGGCCGTCATGGCCGACTTCGCCCGCGGATAGTCGAGACTCGATGCCCCCGCGCGAGCGGGGGCATGCTCGAACGGACCTAGTGGGCCGAAGGTGATCGGTTAACGTTGCTCTTGGGGAGCGAAAAGTTCGATCACGTCAGCCTTGCCCACACATCTTCGCCCTCGGGCCGAATCGACCGGTTCATCGAACTCGTAATTCGCAAAAAGACCGGTCGGATCCCTTGCCCGCGGGCACCCTTTGCGTCGATTCACGCGTGTCGTAGCTCAATTGGCAGAGCAGGAAAAACGAGGACTTCGGTCCCTTGCCCGCCTCGCGCGGGCCGTTCGGGGTCCTTTAACGATTGTTAATCGCCGGGTTGCCGGTTCGAGTCCGGCCGACACGCCTCATTTCAATCTCACGATGCCTCACCACGACAGCGCCTGGGGGGCGAAGAGCAGCAGCGATCCCAGCACCAGCATCACGAGCCCAGCGATCAGCTTGAGCACGCGGCCGCCCTGCTCCTGCAGCTTGGTCCGCCGCAGGGTCACGATCGCGACCCCGAGCAGGATCATGTCGTCGAGCATGTAGACCAGATCGTAGAAGGCCAAATAGCCGTAGCGCTGCCAGGTCGACAGCTCGTGAGCGCTCAGCACCTCGGTGTACACGGCCGGGAGCCCTGCCGTGCACAGCAGCTCGAGCGTGTTGACGAGCAGCGCGAGCACGCTCGCGGCGAGCAGCGCCGCGAGGGTCGAGTGGGCGCCGAGCACCGCGCGCGTGCGCTTGTAGATCGTTGGCTTGGCCTGCTCGGGGATGCTCAGGCTCGGCCCCTTGCCGAACGCGACGAAGTCCTTGAGGTCGAGCGTCGCGACGAAGAGCGCGAGCAGGCCGAGCACGATCTCGACCGGACGCGAGATGCCGATCAGCAAGTAGAGCTGCAGCCACGCGGCCATGAACGCGAAGTAGACGAGGCCGCTGACCAGCACGAAGGTGCCGCCGATCAACAGGATCCGCCCGCGGTCGTGCAGCTTGACCAGCAGCGAGAGCAGGAAGAGCAGCACCCAGGTCGCGCAGGGGTTGAAGCCGTCGATCGCCGCGATCACGATCGTGAACAGCGGCAAGCCCAGCGCGCCGGGATCGACCTCACCGATCCAAGGTAGATGGACGCGCGGCTGCTCGTGTCCGCAGGCTGGCTCTTCGCCACAAGTCGGGCCGGCGTCGAGCTCGACCGGGCCGTCGCCGTCGCGGTCCGCCGCGATCGCTCGTGCGAGCTCGGGCCCGCTCGCCTCGGGCGAGCGAAACCCGATCAGCAGATGGTCGCCGATCACGAACGCAGGCACCGAGAGCGGACCGCCACCTCGGGCCTGGTTGAGCGCTCGCAGGCGCGCGAGCGCGTCAGCGTCCTCACCGATGTCGAAGCGGTGGATCTCGAGCGTCGGGTCCTCGCGCTCGAGCTGATCGAGGTAGCGTTTGGCCGCGACGCAGTGCGAGCAGCCCTGGTGACCGTAGAAGTCGATCCGCACCCGGGCTTGCTCGTCCGGGTTGGCGGCCAGCGCGGTGACGCTCAGCAACCACGCGAGCACGGCCCAGACCAGCAGCAGGGTGTACCTCGCAGCCGTCGCGCGAGCGGAGATCACGGTGCAAGGCTGGCATCGAAGCCGGCGCGAGCATCCAGCAATCCGTTCGACTGCTGGCCGGCGCCGCGCCACGAGCTTGCCGGCTCAGGTAGTCGAGGGCTCTTTCTTGCCGGCCTCGAGCGCTAGCTTGCGCTCCATACCGCGGACCTTGGCCGTGAAGAACGCCTCGGCTCCCGCATAGAGGGCCACGAAGGTCCAGATCGGCGAGAGCTGGGTCAGCAGCGCGAGGCTCCACACCGCGAACACCAGCGAGGCTCGACCGACGTCGCCGTTGAGCAGCTGCCCGGTGCCCGGCAAGAACAGGCTCAAAAGACCGGCGGTGACGGGCAGCCGCGGCTCCTCGTCATCGTCGTAGCTCAGGAG
>CBFGLP010000873.1:0-2949 GCA_965649595.1 uncultured Myxococcales bacterium
ACCTCGCCGACGTCGAGCGCGTCCATGTTGTCGAGCACCGTCGTGATGATCTCCTCGAGGTGCTGAATGACGTAGATCTCCTTGGCGCTGGTCGAGGTGCTCGAGGCTACGACCTCGGCCTGGCACGCGATGGGCGACAACGCCAAGGAGATCTACGTCATTCAGCACCTCGAGGAGATCATCACGACGGTGCTCGACAACATGGACGCGCTCGACGTCGGCGAGGTCAACGTGCTCGACCGCGGCGATGGTTCGGCGCTGGCGGCCTACGCTGCCGCCTATCCGCAGACGATCGCGGCGGTGCTCCGAGCCCTGCGCGAGACGATCGGCATCGACATCCCCGCGGTGCTCGAGGGCGGCGAGCGGGGCCCGAGCGGTACGCCACCCAAGCCGCCGCTGCCGGGCCTGACCGCTGGATCGAGTGCTAGTTCGAGCTTGCTGCCGCCGAGCGCGGCGAAGGGAGTGACGCGATGAACGTGCTGGCTGTCATCGAAGCGGGCGCCATCGGTGCCTTGGCCGCGATCCTCGTGATCGCCTTCATCGCCCTGGTCTTGGTCGTCAAGCGGGTGCTCTACGTCTGTCAGCCCAGCGAGGTGCTGGTGTTCTCGGGTCGCTCGCGCGATGCCGGCAACGGCAGGCTCGCCGGCTACCGGATCGTCCGTGGCGGTCGTGCGGTTCGGGTCCCGCTGTTCGAGAGCGTCGACCGCATGGACCTGACCAACATGATCATCGACGTGCGGGTGACCAACGCCTACTCGCGCGGTGGCATCCCGCTCTCGGTCCAGGGCGTCGCCAACATCAAGGTCCCGGGCGAGGAGCCGCTGCTCAACAACTGCCTCGAGCGCTTCCTCGGCAAGTCGCGCGAGGAGATCATGAAGATTGCCCGCGAGACGCTCGAGGGCAACCTGCGTGGCGTGCTCGCCCGGCTCACGCCCGAGGCCGTCAACAAGGACAAGGACCAGTTCGCTGCCCAGCTCGCCGAGGAAGCCGAGCAGGATCTCAGCCGGCTGGGCTTGGTCGTCGACACGCTCAAGATCCAGAACGTGTCCGACGACGTCGGCTACCTCGACGCGATCGGTCGGCAGATCAGCGCCCGGATCCGCCGTGACGCCCAGATCGCCGAGGCCGAGGCGCGGGCCGAGGCCGCCGAGCAGAAGTGGCGCAACACGATGGCGGGCGAGCTGTCCAAGCTCGAGGCCGAGATTGAGATCGCCCGCAAGGAGAACGAGCGCCGGGTCGCCGACGCTCGTACCCGCCGCGACGCGATGATCGCCGAGGAGCTCGCCCAGGTGCAGGCCTCGGTCGCCTCGGCCAAGGCCGAGGTCGACACCCAGAACGCCCGCATCGAGCAGGTCCGCCTGCAGCTCGAGGCCGACGTCCTGCAGCCGGCCGAGGCAGCTCGGCGCGAGGCCGAGGAGAACGCCAAGGGCGAGGCGGCGAAGATCGTCGAGCAGGGCCGGGCGACCGCCAAGGTGCTCACCGACATCGCCGAGCGCTACAACACCTCGGGCCGGGCCGGTCGCGACATCTTGCTCATGCAGAAGCTGGTGCCCTTGCTCGCGCGGATGGCCGGCAGCATGGGCGAGCTCAAGGTCGACCGCCTGACCGTGCTCGGCAAGGGCGGACCCGGGGCGGCGGGTGGCTCCGATCTCGCTGGCAAGCTGGTCGAGTACAGCGAGCAGATCAGGGCCGCGACCGGCATCGACGTGAGCGCGATGGTCAAGCAGAAGCTCGGTCCGAGCTGACGACCCAGCTCGGCCGAGGCCGACCGAAGGGCGCGCGATCACGAGATCGGGCGCCCTTCGTGTTTCACGTCGCTCGGGTCGGTCAGGTGCCCGAGTGCGGATTGACGTGGACCGCGACCTCGTGGACCTGGGGAAACGATGCACACAGCTCGCGCTCGACCGCGTGCGCGATCGTGTGGGCGGACGCGACGTCGAGTCGAGCGTCGACGGCGATCTCGAGATCGATCCGCAGGTGAGTCCCGAGCGGATGCACGCGAAGATCATCGACCGCACACACGCCGGCGACCTTGGCCGCCCGCTCGCGCATCCGCTGGGTCATCGCTTCGTCGGTGTGGCGATCCGTGAGCACCCCGAGCCCCTCCCACACGCTGCGGACGCCCGCGACCGAGATCAGCGCGCCGATCAGCAGGGCCGCCGCCGGCTCGAGCCAGCGCAGCTGCGCGATCGAGCCAGCGATCGCGATCAGCACCAGCACGCTGGTCAGGATGTCGCTGCGGTTGTCACGAGCGATCGCTATGAGCAGCGAGCTGTCGAGCTCGCGCCCGCGGCGGGCGGTGACCCTGGCCAAGTAGAGCTTCACCGCGATCGTGATCAGCTCGGCTGCGAGCGCCGTCGCGCCGAGCAGGTTGGCCTCGACCTGGCTCTCGCCACGAAACGCGACGAACACCAGCGTGACCCCAGCGGCGAGGATCACCAGCCCGACTAGCATGGTGCTGAGCGCCTCGATGTTGCCGTGACCGTAGTGATGGTCGACGTCGCGCGGGCGCGCGGCCAGGTGCGAGCCGAGCCAGGCGCCCGCGTTCATCAGCACGTCCGAGACCGAGTGCAGGCCGTCGGCGAACAGGGCAGGGGAGCCCGCGAGCGTGCCGACGCTCAGCTTGAGCAGGGCGAGTCCGGCGTTGGTCAGCACGCCGAGCCGATGTGTGCGCGCGACAATCTGTCGGCGCTGATCGAGGTCGAAGGGGGCGCCGATCAGCGGAGGTCCCTCGCGCGTGGTTGCTCGGTCCTCGGCGCTCATGACTTCGGGGAGTGTAGGCGTCGCGCGTGGCGGCGCCCCGGTTTCGGGATTGTTGGCCGGGCGGGAGCGTTCGGCCAGGGTTTGACTGCGAAAAAAATCATGCTGGCTGCGGCTCGGCCAAACCGGCAAACAACCTCCATGCTGCCAAAGATCGCATCGCTCGCCCTGCTCGCGCTGCTCGGGTCG
>CBFGLP010000874.1:0-8093 GCA_965649595.1 uncultured Myxococcales bacterium
CGGCGGCGCGCTCGTCAGCGGAGTGGTCAAGGACATCGCGGGCGGGGAGATCGACGGGGCGCTGATCGTGGGCGGAGATCAGTTCGGCTTCTTCGCTGGCCCACGTGCGGTCGCGCGTGCGGACGAGGAGGGCCGCTTCGAGCTGTGGACCAAGCCCGGCAGGGTCGAGCTGACGGCGTCCGCCGACGGCTATGCCCCAGGCGCGGTCGCGGCGGCCTCACCGAGCGCGTCCGTGGAGATCTTCTTGACGCCCGAGTCCGTGCTGATCGGTCGGGTCGTGCACGCGCAGACCGGTGAGCCGGTGCCGGATCTCCAGGTGATGGCCGGCTCGATCAACAACGCAGATGCTCGCAGCGACGCCGAAGGGCGGTTCCGAATCGGTGGGCTCCAGCCCGGCAGCTACAAGCCCCAGGCTCGCGGCGACACCTTTTATGGCGAGGCGCCGGTCCAGGTCCACCTCGGGCTCGGGCAGACCTCGGAGCTGATCGAGATCCCCGTGCACCCCTTCGCGGCGATCGAGGGACGGGTCGTGGTCGCCGCGACCGGCGAGGGTTGTGCGGCCGCGAGCGTGCGGCTCGACCAGAGCAACGAGCGCGCCGGCTCGGCCACGGCCGACGAGGAGGGCAACGTGCTGCTGCGTAGCCTGTTGCCGGGCGAGTACGACGTGACGGTGAGCTGCGCGGGGATGGTCCCGGCGCCGAGCTATCCCAAGCTGGTCGTGAGCGCCGAGAGCCAGACCGGGCTCGTCTGGGAGGTGCGCGAGGGGCAGGCGATCCGCGGGCAGGTCGTCGACGCGCAGGGCAAGGGCGTGGCGAGCATCCGCGTCTCGGCGCGGGCGATCGTCGATGGCGACAACGCCCGCACGCAGACGACCGACGCCCGCTCGGAGACCGACGCAGACGGCAGCTTCGAGCTGCACGGCTTGCTGCCAGCACGCTACGAGGTGCGGGTGTTCGGATTTGATCGTCCCACGCCCGATCAGCCGGTCACGGTCGAGCTCGAGTCGGGGGCCGATCGCAACGACGTCCGCATCGAGCTGCCGGGCACGGGCACCGTGAAGGGGCGGGTCATCGACGAGGCGGGCGTGGGCCAGGCCAACGTCTACGTGAGCGCGAGCGCGCCCGGAAAGCCGGGCGCGCTCATGCGGATACCGACCGACGAAGCCGGCAGCTTCACGCTCGACAACGTCGCGCTCGGACAGGTGCGAGTGGTCGCGCATGCGGCAGGTGGTGAGCTGCGCAAGCCAGGCAGCAGCGACGACGACGTGCAAGGCGAGCTGGTCACGGTCGCGGCCGACGAGGTGGTCGAGGTCGAGCTGGTCGTCGAGCGGCGCGATGGGGTGATCACCGGCAAGGTCCTCGACGAAGGCGGTGCGCCGGTCGATGACGCGTTCGTGACCGCGCAGCGGATCTCCGAGAGCCAGAGCGCCAGCGCGAGCCTGGCTCGCAGCCGGATGCGCTGGGTCTTCGATCAGCGGCCGAAGCTGACCGAAGCCGACGGCAGCTTCACGCTCGAAGAGCTCGAGCCGGGCACGTACGTGGTGCTCGCTTATCGCAAGGGCGGTGGCGAGGCGATCGCCGAGCACGTCGAGCTCGGCGCCAACATCGAGCTGACGATCGCTCCGACCGGACGCCTCGCAGGCGTGGTGAAGGTCGAAGGCGGTGAGCCGCCCGATCGCTTCGAGCTGAGCGCTCGCGACGACGGCCAAGGCTTGCACCTGCGCGACAGCTTCTTTCGCACCAAGGGTCGCTGGGAGCTCGGCGAGCTGCCGGCTGGCAAGTTCAAGCTCACCGCGACGAGCGCTTCGGGCACCGCCGAGCTGGAGGTCGAGCTCGAGGAGGGCCAAGCCCTCGTCGATCTCGAGCTGGTCTTGCAGCCGCGGGTGACGGTGCGCGGGCGAGTGATCGACATCGACAGCGGCGAGCCGATCCCGGGCATGCACGCGCGGATCGGGGCTGGCGGAGGCTGGTCGGTTGGTGGCCCCACGGCGCCCGACAAGAAGGAGATCAGCGACGCCGAAGGGCGCTTCGAGATCACCAACGCCCCCTCGGGGCGAGTCTGGCTGACGGTGTTCCCGCGCAACTTCGGCGGGACCAGCAAGTACGACTACGCGGCGATGAGCTTGAGCATCGCGGCCGAGCCCGCCGAGCAGGACATCGGCGACGTTGCAATGGTCGCGTCGCGGCTCGAGCCCAACCAGGCTGCGGGCGACATCGGCTTCGAGCTGGCGCCTTCGGATCCTGCGATGCCACCCGAGGACTTCAAGCCCACGGTGGGCATGATCCGCCCAGGCGGCCCAGCCGATGGCGTCGGGCTGGCGATCGGCGACGTGATCGAGACCGTCGACGGGAAGTCGGTTACGGGGGCGGATCGGACCCGCTTCGGCGCGCTGTGCCTCGTGCCGGCGGGGACGGTGCTGGAGCTGGGGCTGGCGGAGGGCAAGAAGGTGTCGATTAGCGTCGGGCCGCCGATCGAGTGACGAGCGGCGTGTCGGACTCGACCGAGCGCTTCAATCGCGGCGACAAGTTCGCTGGTTATCGCTCACTACCCTCGGTGATCGACTATTTGCTGGTTGCCCAGACGCGCGTGCAGATCGAGCATTACGAGCGGCAGGCCGACGGCACTTGGTTGCTGCGGGACTTCGGACCTGGCGCGCGGCTTTGGCTGCGCAGCGTCGATGGCGAGCTTGCCCTCGGTGACATCTATCGCAAGGTGCCCTTCGGCCCGGACGGGCCGACGAAGCCGTTACCGAGCGCACCCTGCTAGTGTTGACGTTTTGTCGCGGGGTTCTGCCCTGGGCCTTTTGTCGCGGTGGCGTGCTGCGTGATCCATAGGAGCGCCGAGAGAAAACCTGATTCCGATCGAGGCCGTGTGTGCGATCGTATCGCCGCGCGACAAAGCGCTGCGCGGAGGACATCGTGGCCAAGGAAACAATCGGGCGCGGTTGGGCGAGCGGGGGGTCGAAGACGATCCTGTGGGTCGTCGCGACGGCGGTAGTGCTGATCATCGGGATCCTGGGATGGAAGCGCTGGGGTGGCTCGCAGGACCAGCGTGACGCGGGCGAGCAGGCGGGCCAGGACGGGGGCTCGAGCGGGCGTGCGGTCGATCGACCGGAGCTGTCGCGACCGGATCTCGCGACCGAGGCCAAAGCGACGATCACCGGCACCGTTCGCACGAAGGGCGGCGGACCGATCGCGGGTGCCCAGGTCTGTGCGTGGGGCAAGGCGTCGCAGCTGCGCGGCCTCGCTGACGGCAAGCCGATCTGCACGAAGACCGAGCGTGACGGGCACTATCGGCTCGAGGGGCTGTGGCCGGTCGAGACCGAGGTCAGCGCGAGCGCGGCCGAGCACGTGCCGCAGCAGTGGCGCCACAAGGACGCGCGCGGGCGTTGGAGCGAGGAGGTCAACCTGCGCGCGGGTCAGGTCAGCGAGGGGATCGACATCGAGCTCGAGCCCGGAGGTGCGCGTGTCCGTGGCGTGGTCAAGGACATCGCGGGTGGCGAGATCGACGGGGCGCTGGTCGTCGCTGGCCCCGGTATGCAGTGGAGCTTCACCAGCGGAGCTCGTGCGGTCGCGCGTGCAGACGCGGAGGGCCGCTTCGAGCTGTGGACCAAGCCCGGGCGGATCGAGCTGAAGGCCTCGGCCGAGGGCTACGCACCAGGGGTGGTCGCCGCGACCTCTCCGAGCGAGTCGGCCGAGATCTTCCTGACACCCGAGTCGGTGTTGGTCGGTCGGGTCGTGCACGCGCAGACCGGCGAGGGCGTGCCCGATCTGCAGGTGACCGCGAGCGTCTACAGGAACGCGGAGGCGGTCAGCGTCCGCAGCGACGCCGAGGGTAACTTTCGCATCGGCGGTCTGCAGCCTGGCACCTACAAGCCCTCGGCCAGCAGTGACACCTTCTTTGGGGAAGCTCCGGTCCAGGTCCACCTCGGGCTCGGGCAGACCTCGGAGCCGATCGAGATCCCCGTCCACCCCTTCGCCGCGCTCGAGGGGCGCGTGGCGATCGCGGGAAGCGATGAAGGTTGTCCAGACGCGACCGTGAGCCTCATGCAGGGCACCGATCGCGCCGCGTCTGGGCACGCGGACGCAGAAGGCAGTGTGGTGCTGCGCCACGTGCTGCCCGGAGAGTACGAGGTGGTGGTGCGCTGTCCGGGCATGATCTCGGAGGGGAGCTATCCCGAGCTCGTCGTGACCAACGAGAGCCAGACCGGCCTCGTCTGGGAGGTGCGCGAGGGCTTGGCGATCCGCGGCGTGGTCGTCGACCCGCAGGGGAAGGGCGTCGGTGGCATCAGCGTGTCCGCGAGCGCGGTCGTCGATGCCAGCAACGCCCGCGCGCAGACGACCAACGCCTGGGCGGGCTTCAGCGAGGGCGACGGGAGCTTCGAGCTGAGCGGGCTGCTGCCCGGGCGCTACGACATTCGGGTGTTCGGAGAAGGGCGACCGGTACCCGACGAGCCGCTCACGGTCGAGCTCGACGCGGGAGCCGATCGCAACGATGTGCGGATCGAGCTGCCCGCGAGCGGCACCGTGAAGGGGCGGGTCATCGACGAGGCGGGCGTGGGACAGCGCGACGTGATCGTCAACGCGAGCCAGCTGGGCAAGGGGCGCGGCGGGTTCGGCGGGGCGCCGACCGATGACGAGGGCCGGTTCACGCTCGAGAACGTCGCGCTCGGTGAGGTGCGAGTGGTGGCGTCGCGGGCGGGCAAGCAGCTGCGCAAGCCCGGCACCACCGACGACGACGTGCAGGGCGAGCTGGTCACGATCGCGGCCAACGAGGTCGTCGAGGTCGAGCTGGTCGTCGAGCGCAGCGACGGCGTGATCACGGGCAAGGTGCTCGACGAAGGCGGGGCACCAGTCGATGACGCGTTCGTCACCGCGCAGCGGGCCTCGGACAGCCAGAACGCCAGCGTCTCTCAGGCTCGCAGTCGGCTCCGCTGGGCCTTCAACCAGCAACCCATGCTGACCGAGGCCGACGGCAGCTTCACGCTCGAGAACCTCGGCCCCGGCACGTACGTGGTGTTCGCCTACCGCAAAGGCGGCGGCGAGGCGCTGGCGGAGAACGTCGAGCTCGGGGCCAACGTCGAGCTGACGATCGCGCCAACCGGGCGGCTCGCGGGGGTGGTCGAGGTCCAAGGTGGCGATCCACCCGAGCGCTTCACGTTGACCGCCCGCGACGGCAGCCAAGGTCTGACCGTGGCCGACACCTTCTTCAGGACCGGGGGTCGCTGGGAGCTGAGCGAGCTGCCAGCGGGCAAGTTCGAGCTGACGGTGACGAGCACGGCGGGCACCGCCACGCTCGAGGTCGAGCTGGAAGAGGGGGGGGTCCGCGAGGATCTCGAGCTGATCTTGCAGCCGCGGGTAACGGTGCGCGGGCGAGTGATCGACATCGACAGCGGCGAGCCAATCCCGGGCATGGTCGTGCGAGTCACCGCGGGTGGGACGTTCATGCTCGGTGGCGCCAACGCGCCCGACAGCAAGGAGGTCAGCGACGTCGAGGGCCGCTTCGAGGTCGCCAGCGCGCCGTCCGGGTTGGTTGGCGTGTCCGTGACGCCGCGCAACCTCGGCGGGAGCAACGAGTACGACTTCCTGACGATGACGATGACCATCGCGCCCGAGCCCTCCGAGCAGGATCTCGGCGATCTAGCGATGGTCAAGCGGCGGCTCGAGCCCAGGGAGGCGGCGGGTGACATCGGCTTCGAGCTGGCGCCTCGGGATCCGGCGGCGTCGCCCGAGCAGGAGCAGCTCGTCGTCGGGCTGATCCGCCCGGGTGGTCCTGCGGATGGCGTCGGCCTCGCGATCGGCGACGTGATCGAGACGGTCGACGGCAAGCCGGTCTCGGGGGCGACTCGGAGCCGGTTCAGCGCGTTGACCCGGGTGCCGCCCGGGACGGTGCTCGAGCTGGGGCTGGCAAAGCGGAGCAAGGTCTCGATCACCGTGGGGCCGCCGATCGAGTGAGCCCGGTCGGTCGATCACCCAGTCGACGCTCGCTCATAGTCCTCGGCGGCCTGCAGCGGAATCACCACATCCTCCCCGCGCACCCGCATGGTGATGCTGGCGGGCACCTTTGCCTGCATGCCGCGTTGGACCGAGACGCACAGCGCCCTACCGTCGCTGCTGCGGGCCAGCCTGATCGGTGCGACCCCGATCTTGCGCCGCAGCGCGTCGACCTGCTCGTACATCACGTCGACGATGTCGGCAGCCGTCGCTGGTCGAGTCATGCCTCGAAGTTATCAAGCACGCGCGGACGCAACACGACGCGCCAACACGGACGCATGAAACGCGAGAAGTTGGCTCGCCTTCACGAGCCGCGATTGGCCGGGCTACCCGCCGCCGGTTGGGTCCCCGAAGCAGTGGGTCGCAGCAAGCTGGTGATGGCCAGCGCGAGTTGGCGCTGCGCTGCTTCGTGCCCCTTACCGAAGCTCCATCGCCCAGCCAACCGGCCCGGCTGGGGTGTGTGCAGGAGCAGCGTCGCCGCCCCACCATCTGGGTTGATGAAGGCCACCTGAGCCCCAACCGGCTCGTCGCTCGCCCACGTGGTGTCGACGCGCCAACGGCCCGCGATGGTCCCCGCCTGTAGTATTCGCCGGAGCCCCGCCTGCACCACCGGCGGCACGTCGTTCGACCCGAGCCCGCGTCGACGATTGAAGCGGGCGCGCTCCGGTGCGTGGCGGACCTCGCCGCCGAGCTTTTGGGTAATTCGCTCGAACACGCCGACCAGCAGCTCGATGACCCGATCTTCATCGACACCCGACCAGGTCTCGACCCGCACGACGAAGTCGCGGTGCTCGGCGTCGCCACCTCCTTCGGCGGCTGCGGGCAAGTAGCGCAGCGTGGCCCGGCCGCCCTCGGCGTGCACCCATGTCTGCTTGGCCCAGCGCTCGCGCTCATCGTCGTCGGCGGCGTGCAGACGCCAGCCGTCGAAGCGCTCGCGGGCCAAGCCGACCAGCGCGAGGTCGATCTGGTGCACGAAGGTGCGCTGGCGAGGATCGATTCGGCGCAGCTTCTCGCGGCTGACCGGGACGAACTGCTCGGTGCCACGCCGGCGCGCGTAGAGCTCGACGAAGCCGTCACAGCGGCGCTCGAACGCGCACGAGCGACAGGTGTCGAGCTTGAGCTTGTCGCTGCGCTTGTCCTCGTACTTGTCCCAGGCGATGACCGAGAGCTTGCCCGGGCCGTCGGCCGAGACCGTGTAGGTCGTGTTGCCGCCGTGGTGGACCCGGTGGGCCCAGTCGGGCAGCTGACAGTAGGGCAGGTTGCCGATGTTCAAGTCGAAGCCGGGCGCGACGCGATCGAGCTCGTCGAGCATGCTGCCCATCACCCGGCCGAGGTCGGCGTAGTCGGGCAGCATCGCGTCGAGCTCGTCTTCGTCGCGCACGCCCGCGTCGCGCGGGCGGACCATGTCGAGGTGGACCTGGCGGATCGGGTGCTGGGTCACGAACGCGGGCAAGCACTCGAGCGAGCGGTAGTTCTGCTCGACCACACACATGTTGCAGGTGATCACCTGACCGAGCGCCGCGAGGGTCTCGATGCCGGTCACGATCCGCTGGAACGCGCCCGGCTTCTTGGTCGTCTCGTCGTGGGTCTCGCGGTCCCAGCCCTGGATGCTGATCCGCCACTCGAAGCGCGGCCGGGTCTTGCCCGGCGCGAGCGGTCGCTGGCCGAGCGCGAGCACCCGATCGATGAAGTCGCGCTTGTCGAGCCGGGCGCCGTTGGTGAAGATCTCGAGCGTCTCGAACCCGAGCTCGAGCGCGTACTCGAGGATCGGAAAGAAGGTTGGGTGGATCGTCGGCTCGCCGCCGAGCAAGGTGACCTTGGTGATCCCCCGCGCGGCGGCGTCGTCGAAGCGACGCTGCAGCTCGTCGAGCGGCGTCGGCTTGGCCATGCGCAGCTCGGTCATCTGCCCGCTCACACAGAACACGCAGCGGTTGTTGCAGACGTGGCTGAGCTGGATCTCGAAGCGCTCGTTCGGTTCCATGCGCGGGGCCTCGGCCACGATACCACCGCGGCGAGGGTGACAGGGCGTGGCTCAGCAGGCCATCAGCGCCACGCGGCGCAGCGCGGTGGCCCAGCCCTCGTCGTCGCCGAGCGCGGCGT
>CBFGLP010000875.1:0-1898 GCA_965649595.1 uncultured Myxococcales bacterium
CCGGTGTCGATGATGTCCTCGACGATGATCACGTGGCGGCCCTCGATCTCGCGGTCGAGGTCCTTGACGATCTTGACCACGCCGGTCGACTTGGTGCCCGCCCCGTAGGACGAGACCGCCATGAAGTCGACGCTCAGCGGCAGGTTGATCGCGCGGGCGAGGTCGGCGAGGAAGGGGAACGAGCCCTTGAGGATGCCGAGCAGCAGCGGCTCCTCGTTGGCGTAGTCGCGCGTGATCGCCTGCCCCAGCTCGAGCACGCGCCGCTGCAAGGTGGATTCGTCGTACAGGACCTCGCGCAGGTCGGCCCGCAGACCGCCCTCCCAGATCGCTGCCTTTGTCGCTCGGAGATCGGACATCGGGCCTGACGCTAGTTGGGCCGCGTGCGGGTCTCAACCGAAATCCCGGCGCCGAGAAGGGCCGCCGCAGCGCACCTTCGTGAGAGCCGTCGCAACCAGGCGAGGAGATCGCTCCGGCGCTCGGGGAGCGCGTCGCGCTTCGCGAACGCTGGCGGTTGGAGCTACGGGATTAGTGTGATCTTCCCCTGCTGCACCAAGTCATCGAAGTAGCTGCCGCCCGGCTCCCACCAGGTCTCGCCGCCGAGGTCGGCACCAGTCTCGACGAGCACGGCCGCGGTGGTCAGACCCAGGGCGGTCGCGCGAGTGTCCGGGCCGTTCGGCGCGCAGAACGTGCAGCCGAAGTCGCCGATGCCACACGCGTCGGTCTCGAAGTCGAAGTGCTGCGCGTCGACGACCTTGATCACCGGCGCGCCGGCGATCTGATCGTAGACCGGCAAGAAGTTGTTGTTGGTGTTGCACTGGCCCGGCTCGGCGATCATCCCCCGGACAGGCACGCCGACCTGACCGACGACCTGCCCCGCGAGCCCGTTGTTGTCGACGGCATCGAGGCCGACATAGGCGACCGCGTTGTTGGCCTCTGCGGTCGCGACGAAGGCCGCGAGCCCACCCGCCGAGAAGCCAGCGTACACCGCCCCCTCGGGAGCCAGCGCCTCGCCGAGCGCCGCCATGGCCTCACCGTTTTGCTGGTGATTGATCTGGAAGCTGTTGGTGCACAGCGGCACCGTATAGACCTTCACGCCCCACGAGGCGATGTGCTCGGCCGTCGGCGCCATCGCCTCGATGCTGCGCATGAACCCGTGCGCGAGCAGGACCGGCGTGTCGCTCAGCAGCGTGTTGGGCTCGAAGATCCCGTACTCGAGGTTGCACTGCGGCGAGACCTGCATCGTCGCGGTCGAGTCGCTGACGGCGTAGGGCCCGGGCTGATCGTAGTCGTCGCCCTGCGGATCCCCGTCGCCGTCGCCCGTGCTCTCGTCGGTGGTCTCGCTCGTGTCCGTCGTTTCGGTCGTGGGGTCGTCGGTGCTCGTGTCGGTCTCGGTCGAAGGGTCGTCGGTGCTCGTGTCACTCTCGCTGCCCGATTCCGTACCTGACTCGCCGTCACCGTCTCCGCTCGTTTCGTTGGTTTCGCCGACCTCGTCATCCGTGCCCGCGTTTTCGTCGGTGGTGGGATTTCCGTCGTCGGAGCACCCGAGCAAGGTGGCGGCGATCAGCCAGGAAAGGGCGAGAGAACAGCGTTCGACCTGCATGTGGAGATCGATGCACGAACTCGAGCAGGCGGTCAAACAATGTCTGCTCGGGGGCTAATTGCAGTGAAGAGAGGTTGTTATAATTACATCGAGAACCGACGGTGCGGAACCGATCCGTGAGCGACCCGTGCGTAGTCAGTTGCTCAGGACAGATTCGACATTGCAGCATTGCGCAATGTACGGGGGACGCGTTGCCCCTGCCCCCCATCTGGCTCTCGCGCCAACGTACGCGTTTACATCCATCGGGTGGTGCGAGGGTCTAATTTGGGCGCAGGCCAACGCATGGGGAGGGCCTTTC
>CBFGLP010000876.1:0-4538 GCA_965649595.1 uncultured Myxococcales bacterium
TGCGATCGAAGTCTCCCAATCCAGGATCTCGCAGTAATCACCGGTGTGAACGCGTACCAGGCATTTATCTGCGTACCATGGCTACTAACCCGACTTCGGGCCTAGAGCGCCTCGCTTCGCAGCGCCTCGATGTCGGCCAGCATAGCGGCGACCAACGCCTCGACCACGCGCTCGCCCTTGTCGCGCGTCGCCAAGGTCGCGTCCCCCCAGACGCCGGTCGGAGAAAAGGTCTCGTCGGTGCTCGGATCGCGCGACAGGAAGCCCCGCTTGCCGCGAGGGTGATAGTCACTGACGGCCTTGCTCATGTCGACCTTGTCCGGCGCGATGTACAGGATCATCGAGGTCTCGATCTCGTCCGCGTGCGTGCCCCCGGGCTGCTCGGCGAGCTCTTTTTCAATCGGCCCAATCGCGGCGATCAGGTCCGTGTAGCGCAGGATAATGCCCTCGGCCGCGAGCTGCTCGGCGGCCGCCTGCAAGGGCCGCTTGGTCGAGACGCCCGTGTTGAGCACATAGAAGCGACGGGGCCCGTGGGCAGCCACCGAGCGCACGACGTCGACGACGACGTCGCGGGCAGTCTCGAAGCGCAGCGTGGTCGAGCCCGGGTACTCGGTGAACGCCGGATAGAAGTGGTAGCCGAGCGTCGGCAGCACCACGACTTCGGCCTGCTCGAGCACGCGAGCGCGAAAGTACTCGGCCAGCGTAAAGTCGTTGTCGAGGCGCAGGTGCGGGCCGTGCTCCTTGGCCGCAGCGCCGAGCGGGAGCACGACGATCGTCTCGGGCGTCAGCGCGGCCTCGGCCTCGAGCCAGGTGATCGTGGCGAGATCGATGCCCTTTGGCTGCACTGCCCCGCTCGCCTCTCCCGAGGGCGGCGGCACGCAGCCGAGCGGCACGCAGCCGAGCAGCGCCAGCGCGATCAGGCTCGGAGCGACGTGCCGCACCGCGACAGGATATGCGCGTCAGCGAGCGGTGGGCGTAAACCCCGGGATCGCCCGCGTGTCGTAGCGATTCGAGCGAAACGCGTCGCTCTTCAGGATCTGCACGTGCATCGGCGCCGTGGTCGGCACGCCCTCGCAGACCAGGCCCTCCAGCGCGCGGATCATCCGATCGCACGCGTCGTCCCGCGTCTCGCCCCACGCGATCACCTTGCAGAGCAAGCTGTCGTAGAAGGGCGGGACCGTGTAGCCGCTGCGCACGTGCGTGTCGACGCGGACCTTGCCCTGCTCGTCGGGCGGGTTGACCCAACGAGTGATCGTGCCCGGAGCAGGCTTGAAGTTCTGCCAGGGATCCTCGGCGTTGATCCGGCACTCGATCGCGTGCCCGCGCAGCTGCACCTGCGACTGCGTGACCGAGAGCCGGTTGCCGGCCGCGACCAGGATCTGCTCGCGCACGAGGTCCAGCCCCTCAGCACCGGGGTGCTGACTAAACCGGGTGCGTTGCTCGGACACGCAGTGCTCGACCTGCAGGCGCGTGTTCATCTCCATGAAGCGCAGCACGTGCGGCTCGCCGGTCTGATCGAGCAAGAGCTCGATCGTGCCCGCGCCGACGTAGCCGATCTTGCGCGTGGCCTCGACCGCGGCGGCGAGCGTGGTCTCGCGCTCGACTGGATCGAGCGTCGGAGCAGGCGACTCCTCGATCAGCTTTTGATGGTTGCGCTGGACGGTGCAGTCGCGCTCGCCGACATGGATGACGTTGCCGTAGCGATCCGCCATCACCTGGATCTCGACGTGGCGACCGGCCTCGACGAGCTTTTCGAGGTAGAGGCGACCGTCACCGAACGCGGCGGTCGCCTCGGCGGTAGCCTCGTTCCACGCTTGCTCGATCTGCTCGGGGCCGCGAGCGATCCGCATGCCCCGGCCGCCGCCGCCAGACTCGGCCTTGAGCAGGACCGGATAACCTACCCGCTGAGCGACCTCCCGGGCTTGCTCGAGGTCGCTGAGAATTCCTGGGCTGCCCGGAATGAGCGTGAGCCCGGCAGCGCCCATCGCCTTCTTGGCCGGGGTCTTCTTGCCCATCAGGTGCATCACGTGCGCCGGTGGGCCAATGAAGGTGATGCCGTGCTGCTCGCAGAGCGCGGCAAAGAGCGGGTTCTCGGACAAGAAGCCCCAGCCCGGATGCAACGCCGTGCACCCGGACTGGCGAGCTGCTTGAACGACGCGGGCGGGATCGAGGTAGCTCAACGTGCTCCGAGCGGGGCCGAGCACGACCTGCTCGTGCCCCTCGGTCCACGGCGCGTCACGGTCGGCCTCGGAGACGCCGAACACCACGGAGATCCCGAGCTGGTCGCAGGTCCGCGCGATGCGGACCGCGACCTCGCCTCGGTTGGCGACGAAGAGTCGATTGAACATGAGGCGAGGCTTCGGGGGGAGGAGGGACGACGACGCCCCTCCTCCTGAAGGCTACAGGTTTTCCAACGCGAACTTGACCGCGGAGACGATCGTGTACTGAGCCTCGTCCGGGATCTCGCCGCTCGGATCGGGCGTCACGCCTGCCGAGTGCCAACGGATGATGCCGTGCTCGTCAATCACGAACACGTTCGGCGGCTCGCCGATGTTCTCCATGAAGTTGAACGCGCCCTCCATGCCGAGCACGTTGGCGGGGCTGTTCTCGGTCTTGTTCGGCGAGCGATACAGGGGCGGGGGCGGGAGCGGGCCGCCGTCGCCCTCGCTGACCTGGTTGGTCTGGAAGAAGTTGCGCAGGTCGGTGTCGTTCATCGGCGCGAGCGCGCGCTCCGAGGGGTGCTGGATCTGCGCGAACAGGATGTCGACGCCCTTGGCGTTGAGGTCGGCCTGGGCCTTTTGCAGCACCTTGAGCATCAAGGCGCCGTTGCGCTGATCGTTCTGCGTGGTCCAGTCGAAGAACACCATCAGGTGCTTCTTGCCGTAGAGGTCGCGGCCGTTGACCAGACCACCGTCGGAGTTGACCAGCAGCAGCTGCGGCGCGGCGTGGCCGAACAGGCGGCGACGCGCCCACTCGGGGGCCTTGTCGAGCTCGGCCGCGCCAACGGTCCAAAACGGCGGCGCGGCCTTGATCGGCGCCATCGAGTCGTTCGGCGTCGCGGTGATCTTGATGGTCTTGACCTCTTTGCTGGGGTGATCCCAGAACTTGATCTCGTGCGGCTGACCGTCGGTGATGTTGGCCGCGAGCACGTCCTCGGTGGTCGCTATCGCCTTTCCGTCGATCTCCTGGATCAGGTCACCACGGCCGAGCTCGCTGCAGCCCTCGCAGTTGCTGGACTGGACGTAGGAGATGAACGCGCCGCCGGGCTTGAGCTGCTGCGACGTGACCGTGAAGCCTCCGCCATCGCAAGCGCTCAGGCCGAGCAGGGGCAGGGTCAGCATCGCCGCCATCAGGAAGTTCTTGAGCATTGGGGATTCCTCGCGGTGGAAGCGGGGGCGCCACGGCAGCCGCCGAGGCGCCATTCCACGGGTGACGCGGAATGTAGGACGCGCCAGCGCGGCACGTCAACGAAGCCCACCAACGGAGCAACGCCGCGTGGCTTTCGGCGCACCTCGTCGGTAGGGTCGTCGCACGCGACCGTGCGCTGACTCATGGCTCGTAGCGAGCCGGCGTTAGTCGGCGATCGGCGTGTCGTCGACGTCGTCTTCTTCTTGGGCGAGCGCCTTGCGGACGACGTTGGGCGTGTCGGGGCAGACGTCGAACTTCGGATCGGTCACGTCGACGTCTTCACCGCGCTCGCGGGCCTCGTTGATCAAGTGCTGCTCCCACTTGCGGCAGCGGCTCTTGTTCCACTCGATGAACTTCTCGTCCTCGGGCGCCGGGCCGAGCCCATGCCGCTCGCGCATGTAGTCGGGCATCTGGCCGAGCGGCGCGCCGCGACACTCGGTCGTGTGGATCTTGGTGCTGTTCCCGTGCCGGTTGTAGTGCTGCTTGGGATCGTAAGGCTTCTTCTGGGCCTGCTCCGGCGTCGGGATCGGGTAGCCGACCTTGTAGAGGTCGACCTTCGCCGGCAGCTCGCCGTGCTCGAGCTGCCACTGCCGACAGATGTAGCGCGCGTGCCACTTCTGATACCAGGCTCCGCTGCCACCCTCGCTACCGGCGATGCGCCGGTTCATCTTGCGCTGGCGCGAGTACCAGACCCAAGGCAGCGGATAGACCGACTCGCACACGTCCTCGGTCGCGTCGGGCAAGAAGCAGGCGTAGACGTCGGTGTTGAGATCGTAGGTCTCACCACTCTGGGTCGTCACGGTCACACGCAGGAACACGTTCCGACGCGGGGGGTTGGGCGCGAACATGCCCCAGCCCTGGCCAGTCTGCGTGAGGCCGAGCCAGGTGCTGAAGGTCTCGTCGGCCGGCCCCCGGAAGGTCGACCACGAGTACTTCTCGGGTAGCTGCGTCGAGATGACGGCGCCGATGTGATAGAGGGTCAAGATCGCGACGACCGTGCGGCCGATCGGTCCATAGGCCCAGGGTCGGCGCGCTTCGGGAGCTCGGTCGGACTCGGCCGCGCTGGCGGGCTTGGTCCGGGTAGCGAGCCACGCGAGGATCGCTACGCCGGTCACCGACCAGATCATCGCCGC
>CBFGLP010000877.1:0-2191 GCA_965649595.1 uncultured Myxococcales bacterium
CCGGATCCACGACGGCCGCCTGCAGGCCGAAGTGGACGTTCGTGAGGCCCGGGTCCGGCGGGATCGGCAGCGGCAAATCCACGGTCGCAGAGATGCTCGAGGAGTACGGCATCCCTGTGGTCTCCGCCGACGAGCTCTCGCGCATGGTCGTGGCGCCGGGCAGCCGCGGGCTGGCCGACGTCGTCGAGGCGTTCGGGCCCGAGGTGCTCGACGACAAGGGCGAGCTCGATCGCAAGAAGATGGGCCAGATCGTGTTCACGACCCCGGAGCGGCGGCGGCAGCTGGAGGCGATCCTCCACCCGCGCATCCGCGAGCGCTACGAGCAGGTGCTCGATGCGCTCGAGAAGGCCGGCCACCCGGTGATGGTCTATGAGGTCCCGCTGCTGTTCGAGAAGGGCCTTCACCTGCAAGACGAGATGAAGGGCGTGATCCTCGTGACCGCCTCGGCGGATACCCGCATCGCCCGGGTCAAGGCACGCGACGCGCTGACCACCGACGAGGTGCTCGCGCGCATGCGGGCGCAGATGCCCGAAGAAGAGAAGCGGCGCCTCGCCGACTACGTGATCAACAACGACGGCGACGTCGACGATCTCCGCCGCGAGGTCGAGCTGCTGATCTCCCGCTACCTGCGGATGCCCTCGCGCGAGGAGCTGAGGCGGCAAGAGGAGCTCGACGTGCTGCCCACCCCCGAGCGCGTCGACGAGGTCCCCACTGCCCAGATCGAAGTCCGCGGCGCCGACGAGCGCGAGGAGGTCGAAGAAGTCGAAGAGGTCGAGGAGCTCGAGGCCGTCGAGGATGCCGAGGGTAACCTCGAGGTCGAGCTGGTCGAGACGCCGGCGGTCGGTCGCCGCTCGACGGAGTCGTCGCCATGAGCGAGTCATCGGAAGCCAACCCGGGCGCGTCGGACAACCCCGAGCTCGCCGCCAACCAGAGCCCCTTCCCGCCCGCGGTCATGGACGACGAGCCGCCGCTCTCGGGCATGCTCGTGGTCGACTGCTCGCGGATGGTCCCGGGCGCGGTGCTGGCCCGCAACCTCATCGATCTCGGCGCGCGGCTGATCAAGGTCGAGGATCCCAAGATCGGCGATCCGATGCGCATCGCGCCGCCGCTGGTCGGTGGCGTCGGCGTGGGCTTTTGCGTGTACTACCGCGGGGCCGAGTCGCTGACCCTCGATCTGCGCACACAGTCGGGCAGCGAGCGGCTGCGGCGGCTACTGCAACGAGCCGACGTGCTCATCGAGAGCTTCCGTCCGGGCACGCTCGCCAAGTGGGGCATCGACATCGACGCGCTCCACCAAGCCAACCCGCGGCTCGTGACCTGCTCGCTGCCGGCGTTCGCCGACGACGACGCCCGGGTCGCCCACGACCTCAACATCACCGGCTTGACCGGCTTGCTCGGACAGCTCCCTCGCCAGCTGATCGAGCGCGGCGGTGGCTCGGACATCCCTCGGATCCTGGTCGCCGACGTGCTCACCGGGCTGCTCGCAACCTCCTCGGTGCTCGCGGCCCTGCTCGGACGAGCGCGCAGCGGTCGGGGTCGCCGGATCAGCCAGGCGATGTTGGGCGCACCGCTGCCGCTGATGACCTGGGCGTGGGCCGATCGGGCAGCCGGAGGCGGCGGCATGCTCGAGACGGCGCTGGCAGGCCGCGTGCCCTGCTATCGCTGCTATCGCTGCGGTGACGGGGAGCTGATCAGCGTTGGTTGCCTCGAGCCGAAGTTCTGGCTGGCGTTCTGTGCTGCGATCGAGCGGCCAGAGCTGGCCCCCTTCGGGCTCGACCTCGGCGAGCGTGGTCGGGTGGCCGCTGACGCGGTCGCCGAGCGGCTCGCCATGCAGGCCGCGAGCGAGTGGCTCAGCCAGTTCGCCGGCAAGGATCTGCCGGTCGCTGCGGTCCACGATCTCGACGGGGCTCGCAACGAGGCGCTGCTGGCCTCGGCCGGGCTGCTCGAGCGGACTCCGATGCCCAACGGCGGCACGCTGACGGTGCCGGGTCCGGCCCTGCAGGCGCTCGGGCGCACGCCGAGTCGGCCGGCACCCAAGCTGGGTGAGCATGATCGGGCGATCGCGCAGGAGCTCGACAGTTAATCCCTGTGCTCGGTTGAGTCTGGCCTCTCGGCCAGCTCAACCGAGAACGGGGATTATCTGGTTTTTATGGAGGGACGTCGCCGTCCCTCCCCCGTGCCGGCGCAGCCG
>CBFGLP010000878.1:0-4364 GCA_965649595.1 uncultured Myxococcales bacterium
GCGTGGGCCAGCGTCGCCTCGTCATCGCAGCGGTAGGTCGCGGCCGCCCCGGCGGCGTCACGGGGCTTGACGATGACCGGGAAGCCGACGCGCCGGACGAAGTCGAGGATCTCGGCCGCGTCGTCGGAGCCGATCGACTGCGCGCAGGGGACCCCAGCCTTGCGCAGGGCTTCCTTCATGGCCGGCTTGTCGCGACACAAGAAGGTGGTCTCGACGCTGGTGCCCGGGATCCCGCAGGCCTCGCGGACCTTGGCCGCACACATGACGTGGGCCTCGACCGTGGCTTCCAGGCGATCGATCCGAACCGCGCTCTGGATCCGGCGGACAGCCTGCTCGACCTGCGCGGTCGAGGTGACGTTGCTGACCTGCTCGTAGTGCGACAGCCAGTGGCGCATCTCGTCGTCGAGGTAGGCCTTGGGCCGCTCGCCGATACCGATGACGCGGGCGCCAACAGCATGCAGTGCACGCGCGAACTCCCGCTGGTTGCGCGGGAACGAGGGCTCGATGAGCACGACGTCGACTGGCATGGGGCGCCGAAACACTAGCGATGCGCGGAGCAACCGCCAAGAACAATCATCGCGCCGCTCGCCAAGCACCCGGTGCAGGCTTCCCGAGCGAGGCAGGCTCGCATCGATACCGCCCGGCAGGGCTCGACAAGGTCTCTACTGGTCCGCTCCCATGCTCGCTCCGGTGGCCGAATTCGCCCGCCGGCAGCATCGACCGCAGGCAGGAGGTGCTCCCGCTGGTCTCGATCGGCCCGTGTGAGCGAGATCCAGGTACATGGCGTGTCGTGGTAGCGGCGGTGCGACATGCTCGAGCAACCACAGGACAGGTGACGGACAGCTTGAACGGCCCACAGCACACGGAGAGCGCAAAACCCCGCCATCGTATCCTGCTCGTCGAAGATGAGGCGCTGATCCGCGGCTACCTCACACGTGCCCTGTCCGACGAGTACATCGTCGACACGGCGGAGGATGGCGCCAACGCGCTCGTGGCCATCAGGCAAACCCGGCCCGAGCTCGTGATCACCGACGTCGTGATGCCGGGCCTCGGGGGCATCGAGCTGCTCAAGGCTCTGCGCAGCGCGCCGGAGACCGAGACGATTCCGGTGCTGCTGACCTCCGGCCAGGGGTCCGAGCAGCTGCGCATCGAAGGGTTCGAGACCGGCGCGGATGGCTTCCTCGCCAAGCCCTTCACTCATCGCGAGCTTCGCGCCCACATCGGCTGGATGCTGCGGCTCGCCGAGCTTCGGACCCAAGCCGCTCGCCGGGAAGCACGAGAGCAGGCCGAGCGACAGGCGATGGCTGAACGGGCGGCGCTGCTCGAGAGCATCACCGACGCTTTCTATGCGCTCGATCGGCAGTGGCGCTTCACCTATCTCAACCAGCGAGCGCTCGAGTACTTTGGTCGGACCCGTGAGGATCTGCTCGGCAGGGTCGCTTGGGAGGTATTCCCGGCCGGAGAGGGGACTCTGTTCCAGGGCCAGTACGAACGCGCCGTGCTCGAGCAACGCTCGGTCGCGTTCGAAGCGTGCTCGCGGATCTCCAATCGGTGGGTCGACGTCCGAGCCTACCCCAGGCCTCAGGGCCTCGCGGTCTACTTCCGCGACATTACCGAGCGCAAGCGGGCCGAACAAGAGCGCGAGGCGACAATCAGGCGCGAGCGCGAGGCTAATGCACTCTTGGATACGATCTTCGCTTCCGCGCCGATCGGACTGGCGTTCCTCGATCGCGAGCTGCGCTTTCGTCGTATCAACGCGCGCCTGGCAGAGATCGACGGCTTGCCTGCCGAGGCGCACATCGGCAAGCGTCCCGATGAGCTGCTGCCCAAGCTCGACTACGTACAGCGGTTGCTCGCCGAGTGGCGTGGAGTGATCGACACAGGACGGCCTCTGCTCGGCGTGGAATTGCAGGGACAGACTCCTACTGGCGAGACCGGCACGTGGCTGGGTAGCTTTTATCCGGTTTGTATGGGCTCTCCGGCTTGCACGAACGGTGAGCCGATTGGGCTCGGCGTGGTGTTCCAAGAGATCACCGAGCAAAAGCGCGTAGAGGAAGAGCTGCGCCAGAGCGAAGAGCGCTACCGCGCATTCGTAGCGAACAGCTCCGAGGGGATCTGGCTATTCGAGGTCGACGAGCCACTGGATCTGTCGCTCCCGATCGATACGCAGATCGAATACATGTACGAGCACGCTCGGCTCGCCGAGCTCAACGACGCGATGGCACGTATGTACGGATACGAGCATGCGGAGGAGCTCTTGGGCGCCCGTGTCGGCCAGTTGCTGCCGCGTGATCACCCGGAGACCCAAACGTTCCTGAGCAAGGTGGTCGAGTCGGGCTACTCCATCACGGACGCCGAGTCGGCCGAGACCGACCGCGACGGTAACATTCACTACTTTGCGAACTCGATGGTGCCCGTGATCGTCGACGGCAAGATCCTTCGCGCGTGGGGCATGCAGCGCGACATAACCCAGAGCAAGCTGGCCGAGGAGCGCCTGCGCGAGGCCGATCGTCGCAAGGACGAGTTCCTCGCCATATTGGCGCACGAGCTGCGAAATCCGCTCGCGCCGATCCGCAACGGCCTCCAGATCCTGCGCTTGCGCGCCGCCTCGGATCCAACCGCCCAACGGACCGCGAGCATGATGGATCGTCAGCTGACCCACCTCGTGCGGCTGGTCGACGATCTCCTCGACGTCAGCCGCATCACGCACGGCAGGCTCGAGCTGCGCACGCAGACGCTGCAGCTCACCGACGTGCTCGCGCGCGCGATCGAGACCTCGCGCGCGCTGATCGAGGCACAAGCACACGAGCTGGTCGTCGATGTTCGCACCGAGGGCTTGATGATCGAGGGCGACACTGATCGGCTAGCCCAGGCGTTCTCGAACCTGCTCTCCAACGCCGCCAAGTACACGGACCGCGGCGGACGAATCTCGCTGATCGTCGATCGCGAAGGTGACGAAGCGGTCGTCCAAGTGAAGGACACCGGAATCGGCATTCCACCAAGCGCGCTCGACCACGTGTTCGACATGTTCTCGCAAATGCGCGCTCACCCCACGCGCGCGGAGGGGCTCGGGATTGGGCTCTCGCTGACGCGTACGCTCGTGCAGATGCACCACGGCTCGATCACGGCGGCGAGCGAGGGACCTGGAATGGGCAGCTCGTTCACTGTCCGCTTGCCGCTCGCCCTGCCCCACGTCGAAGCGCCACCAGCCGGAGCGCTCGGATCCGGCGCGGGTAGCCCATCAGGCAAGCGACAGTGGCGCGTACTCGTGGTCGATGACAATGTCGACGCTGCGGAGTCCCTCGCCATGTTGCTCGAGTTGGGCGGCCACGACGTGCGGACCGCCAGTGATGGTCAAGAGGCGATCGACATCGCGAGCACGTTCCATCCCCACATCATTTTCATGGATGTCGGGATGCCGCGCATGAGTGGTCTGGAGGCGAGCCAGCGCATCCGTGCACTTCCGCAATGCCGCGACACATTGATCGTCGCGCTGACCGGATGGGGGCAGGAAGAAGATCGCCAGCGCACCAAGGCCGCAGGCATGGATCACCACCTGACCAAGCCTGTCAGTCCGGAGGCGCTCTATGCTGCGCTGGCGATGCTGGATAACCGCCCCCTGGACGTGCAATGACAGGATCGTCACATTGGCATGGTGACTGCATGATCTAGTAGCCAACCTTCAACCCGAGGCTACCCATGGATACCGGACGTGATTTCCTCCGTGCACAAGTCAACAACGCGATCGTGCAGCACAAGACGCTGCTCGAGTACATGCGCGATCATGCCAAACAGGCGGACGACGAGCGCTACCGCACCCTCTGTGAGCGCTACATTCCCACCATCGAATCACATCAACACCAGCTGGAGGACTACGGTAAGACAGTTGGCGCCGAGGGGCACACCGGGCTCAAGGGCGCCATCGGCACCGTGCTGAGCAAGGCGCGTGATGCCGTCGACGCCGTGCGGGAGACCGACTTCCTCCGCCTGGTCGGCGACGTCGTGACCATCCGCCAATCCCAGGACACGTTCGCGACCTTCGCCAAGGCCGGTGAGCGGCTGGGTGACACGCGCTTGGCCGAGCTCGGCCGCATGGGGGAGAGCGAGCACGACGAGATGCAGCGCGAGTTCAACTCGCTGTGCGCAGACATGTTCGTGGATCACGTGAACGGCACGATCACCAAGCACTAGTCTTTAGAGAGGGACCGTAGCCGGTCCCTCTCCCGTCCCGGCAAAGCCGTGACGGGGCCCTCTCCCCCTGCCCGCCCCTCACGGGGCGTTGGTTTTCGTGCCGCATCGAGCATGGGTGGGGTGAGAGGTTCTCTCCCCTGGGCGCCCGAATAGGGATCAATCGTAGTACTCGT
>CBFGLP010000879.1:0-9522 GCA_965649595.1 uncultured Myxococcales bacterium
GGTGAAGTCCTGCGCCCAGTAGCCGTGGTAGCCGTCGACGTCGGCGTCGGTCTCGACGTTGCGGATCACCGGCGAGATCCACAAGGTCGTGACCCCGAGCTCCTGCAGGTAGGGCAGCTTGTCCTCGAGCCCCTTCCAGTCGCCGCCGTGGTAGCGCGCGGGGGCGTCGAGATCGATCATGTAGTCGTTGCCGCGGTCGCCGTTGGCGAACCGGTCGACCAGCACCTGGTAGATGACCTCGTCGCGCCAGTCCTCGACGTGGGTGTCGAGCTCGGGCGCCTGCTCGTAACCATCGAAGTCCATGCAGCTGCCGAGCGGCGCCAAGCTGGCCGCGAGCAGGCTGGCGGTGATGAGTCGGGCGGTGGCACGAAGGAGGTTGGACATCGCTTTGGCTCCTCGTGGATCAGTCGCGGAAGTAGCTGGTGCTGCCGAACCACCACTCGGCGCCGAAGCCGAAGAAGTGGTCGATCGCCCGCTGGTTGAACACGTCGTCGACGGGGTAGAGCGAGCGGGCCCCCTCGTCGCGGAACGTCGCCATGTACATCAGCCGCAGGTGCGGGCGGGCATAGGAGCCGCGCCCGGCCACGCTGACGAAGGGCATGATCCCGGCCCGCCACAGGTTCGCGCTGACCGGCGTCGCCGCGTCGTCACCCAGGAGATCGGTCAACACGCCGCGCTGTTGGAATTGCCACGAGCCCTCGAGCGCGGCGCCGAACAATTTGCCGAACCAAAACTGCGGTCGCAGCAGGACGATGCCCTCGTTGAGATCCCAATAGTCGAGCGCAGGGCTGGCGTTGCGAAACCGGCGATAGTAGGCGCCGCCCATCAAGCCGAAGAACTTGATCTCGTAGTTGCCACCGAGCGCGACGACCAGCTCGCGCGCGCCTTTGGTGGATTGATCGGGGCCGAGCTGGTTGGGGACCGAGAAGTCACCGTAGGCGGCCAGGTTCCAGGCGTGGCGGACCCACAAGTTGAGGTGCGTGCTGCGTTGGCCGGTGAACAGGCTGACCTCACCGCCCGCGACGAAGCCGTGCTCGGCCGGCACGTCCTCGAAGTCGCGATAGCCACGATCGCGCTGGCCTCGGCGCAGGTGGTGGGTCTCGCCGTAGCCAATCAGCTTGACCCCGGCGGTCTTGCCGAACGAGAACACGTGGCCGAGCTTGTAGCTGGTGATCAGCTTCTGGCGATCGAGCACCGCGACGTTGGCCTGGCCGGGCTGATCGAGCGCGGGCGAGCGCGGCACGACCTGGCGATAGAATGGATCGTTGGGCTGCTGCACGCCCGCGTGGACCTTGACGAAGGTGCCCCCGCGAGACTGGTAGCCCAAGCCGCCGCCGATCGTGTTGAGGTTGTCGAGCGGCCACCAGTCGAGCACATAGATGTCGTCGCCACGGTACATCCGCGAGCCGGCCCACAGCGAGAGGCCCTTGACCCCGAGATCGAGCCCCTCGACGTAGAGGTTGCGCAGCGCGATGCGGGCGTCGAAGTTGGTGTCGTAGTGGAAGATCGGGTGGGCAAACGCGAGGGTCGCGACGATCCGGGTGTAGGCGCCGATGTCCTTCCAGTAGTCCTCGCGGCGCAGCTCGAGCTCGGCGTAGGTCCGCTCGTCCCAGCGCGAGCCGTGGGCGACGAGATCGGCGTCGCGGCCCGGCCGGCCTCGAAGGTCACCCGCGCCGACGACCCGGCCGTAGGAGCCGAAGTGAAAGCCGGTGGCGTAGTCGGGCGGCCGCTGACCATCGAGCGAGCTGCCGACCGGCTTGGTCCCGCCCGGCTCGCCCTCTTTAATCGCGGCGGGCTCGGCTTGCTCGGCCTTGGCCTGAGCGGCCTGGGCCTGCTCGGCCTGTTGGGCCTGCTCGGCACGGAGCTGGGCAACTTCGGCCTCGAGCGCGTCGAGCCGCGCTTGCAGCTCGCGCAGCTGCTCGGCGCTAATCGGTGGCGGCTCGGGTCCCTCGGGCGTGCCGAGCAGCTCGGCCTCGGGTGGCTCGGCTTCGCCTTCGCGTTCGGGTGGCGTGGCCTCGGGTGGCGCGGCCTCGGCTGTGCTCAGGACGAGCATGCTGACCAGCAAAGAGCTCGGGCCAGCGATCTTGCTCAGGGCGCTGTTCAGGCTCGCCACCTCGACGCACCTTACACCAGGTCCGCATCGCTTCGGTACAATCGAATCGGTGGCGATCGATCGCAGCCGAGCGTGTGCGCTGCTTGCCGTCGTGCTCGCGAGCGCATGCGCTCGAGTCGACGAAGGTCCACCGCGACGCGAATGCAAGACGATCTTATGGGCAAAGCCCGAGCGCGAGGGCGCGACCGTGCGGGTGCTCGGGAGCTGGGACGACTGGACGAGCCCTGGGCGGGCCATGCAGCCCGAGCAGGGCTGGCAGTTGCTGGCGCTCGAGCTGCCGCCGGGCGAGCACGCCTACCTGCTCGAAGAGGACGGCGAGGTCCGGATCGACGACCACAACCCGCTGACCAGCTTTCGCCCGAGCGACCAGCTCGAGGTCTCGCGGCTCGTGGTCGAGGACTGCGAGGTGCCTGCGTTGGAGATCGAGCAGCTCTCGGTGAGCGAGCTCGGGCTCGAGCTCCAGGCGCGGTTTTGGGCCGCGCGCGGGGGCGGCCCGCTCGATCCGGCCACGATCGTCGGGCCGGGTCTAGCGGTCCAGGCTGGCTCGCCCGCCGACGGTACGATCGAGCTGTCCAGCTCGACGCTGCCTCGCGGTCGTCACAGCTTCGTGATCGAGGCCGCCGACGAGCAGGGTCAGCGCGCCGAGGCGCGCGTGTCGGTGTTCGTGGATCCGGTCGCTGCGAGCTGGAAGGACGCGATCGTCTACCAGGTGATGATCGATCGTTTTCGTGGTGACGCAGGCGCGGTCCTCGACGCCCCGCTCACGCCGGCCTCGCGCGCGGGCGGGACCCTCGATGGCGTGCAGGCGGCCCTCGAAGACGGCTACTTCGAGCAGCTCGGCGTGAGCGCGCTGTGGCTCTCTCCGGTCTATCGCAACCCCGTCGAGCCGCGCGAGGGCACCGATGGTCGGCTCTACGAGGGCTATCACGGCTATTGGGTCGAGGCCTCGCGCGAGGTCGAGCCGCGGATCGGCGGCGAGCAGGCCCTGCGCTCGCTGATCGACGCGGCGCATGCCCGTGGGATCGCGATCATTTTGGATCTGGTCCCCAACCATCTCTACGAGACCAACCCGGTCGTGCTCGAGCACCGGGACCATGGTTGGTTCAACGAGCACGAGGGCCCCTGCGTATGCGGGACGCCGACTTGCCCGTGGAGCGAGCTCGCCGAGGTCTGCTGGTTCGCCCCCTACCTGCCGGATCTGCGGCTCGAGCACCCGGACGCGATGGACTTCTCGGTCGGCGAGATCGCCTGGTGGGTGCAGAGCTTCGACGTCGACGGCGTGCGGATCGACGCGGTCCCGATGATGCCCCGCGCGGCCTCGCGGCGGATCGTCGACGCGGTGCGCAGCTCGTCTTCGCCGGGCAACGATCGCCTGGTCCTCGGCGAGGTGTTTACCGGCGGTGGCACGGCTGGGGTCGCGGGTATCCGCTACTACCTCGGTCCCGACGGGCTCGACAGCGTGTTCGACTTCCCCTTCATGTGGGCGCTGCGAGACCTGCTCGCGCACGAGAGCGCCAGCTTCGTCGAGCTCGACGCGCAGCTCGGCGCGATCGACCAGGAGCTCGATGGCTCGGGGGCGGTGCTCGGGCGCATGCTCGGCAACCACGACACCACGCGCTTCGTGTCCGAGGTGGTCGGCGACGCGGGCGGGGATGCTTGGGACGAGCCGGCGTGGCAACCCGAGTCGGGCGAGGTGCTCGACCGCGTCGCGCTGGCCCTGACCCTCCAGCTGACCTTGCCCGGGATGCCCGTGATCTACTATGGCGACGAGCTCGGGGTCGCGGGCGCGGGCGATCCCGACAACCGCCGACCGATGCCCGACCTCGCCACGCTCTCGCCAGCGCGACAGGCCTTGCTCGACCACGCGCGTCGCCTCGGTCGGCTGCGGCGTTGCACACCCGCGCTGCGCTCGGACGAGCGTCGAACTCTGCACGTGGGGGCGGACAGCTACGCCTACGCGCGGGTGGCTGGCGACCGGGTCGCGCTGGTGTTGCTCTCGCGGGCAGACGAGCCGGAGTCGGTCACGTTGCCGGGTGGCAGCGTCCCGGCTGGTCGATATCGCGACGTGCTCGGCAGCGAGACGATCGAGCTCCAAGCGGGTACCCAGGTCCAGCTAGCGCCACGAAGCGCCCGAATCCTCCTGCCCGAGGACGACCCCTGCGCCATCCAATAGGCGTGCAATTGCACACCTGCGTGCCCGCGCGTCGCGGTACCTTGGTCGCGCTGCAGGAGGTCCATCCGTGCGCCACTCGATCGCCTCGCTGATCCCCTCGCTCCTGCTCGGCCTCTCGAGCGCCTGCGCCGTCGACGATCTCGGCAGCGATGACGAGTACGGCAACCCGCCGGACAGCGACAGCTTCGATCCCGACGTCGGTGACGACGATGGCAGCAGCACCGGGACGACCGGCGACGGAGACGGCGACGACGGCCCGATCGAGTGCGACGACGCGAACAAGCGCTGCGAGCACGAGTTCACGCTCGCCGACATGGGCTACCAGAGCGTCGAGCTGGTCGGCGACTTCGCGCCCGGGGCCTGGGACGCGGGTGTGCCGATGACCCTCGACGCGGGCACCTGGCGAGCGACCGCTGAGATCCGCTGGGATACGCCGGTCCTCTACAAGTTCAAGATCGACGGCGGGGCGCAGTGGATCCCCGATCCGGCCAACCCCAACCAAGCCGATGACGGGTTCGGCGGGGTCAACTCGGTGCTCGAGGGCCAGACCTGCGCGGACTATTCGTGCGCGCCCGACAACATCGGCACGTTCGATTGGCGCGACTCGATCCTCTACTTCGTGTTCGTCGATCGCTTCTACGACGGTAACCCCAACAACAACGGCTCGATCGGGGTCGAGGGCCCCGCCGATTGGCAGGGCGGCGACTGGGCCGGGGTCACGCAGAAGATCGACGAGGGCTACTTCGACGAGCTGGGCGTCAACACGCTGTGGCTCTCGGTCCCGATGAACAACACGAACGAGAGCGGGATCGGGACCGACGGCCACCAATACGCGGCCTATCACGGCTACTGGACGCAGCACCTCGACCAGACCGAGGAGCACTTCGGCTCGCTCGAGGAGCTGCAGGCGCTGGTCGAGCTGGCCCACGCGCACGACATCAAGGTGATCCTCGACTACGCGATGAACCATGTCCACGTCAGCGCGCCGGTCTACATGAGCAACCCGGGCTGGTTCTGGCCCAACGACAACGGCTCGGGCGGCAACTGCGTGTGCGGCGAGGGCTGCTCGTGGGGCGGCGACCAGGGCCGCCGCTGCTGGTTCACCAGCTACCTGCCCGACTTCAACTTTACCAATGCGGACGCGCGGAGCTTTTCGGTCGACAACGCGCTGCAGTGGATCGCCGACACCGGAATCGATGGCTTTCGCCTCGACGCGGTCAAGCACATCGAGGATCAGTGGCTGATCGACCTACGCGCGCGAGTCAGCGCCGAGGTCGAGCCGGAGACTGGTGAGCACTTCTATATGGTCGGCGAGACCTTCGACGGCGATCGCAACGTCATCGCGTATTACGTCAACCCGAGCATGCTCGACGGCCAGTTCGACTTTCCTCTGCGCATGGAGCTGGCCGGCAAGCTGCTCATGCGCAAGGGCAGCATGAGCGAGCTCGCCGCGTTCATGGACTCGAACGACGATTTTTACGGGGCCGGGATCATGAGCACCTTCATCGGTAATCATGACATTCCGCGGGTGATCCACCTCGCCGAGGACACGCCGGTGTGGGACAACGAGTGGACTGACGGCAAGGACATGGCGTGGGCCGGCATCGATCTGCCGAGCGGGACCTCGGCGTTCGAGCGGATGGCGCTCGGGTTCACGCTGATCATGACGATCCCGGGCGTGCCGCTGGTGTATTACGGGGACGAGGTCGGGATGGCCGGGGCCGGAGATCCCGACAATCGCCGGTTCATGCAGTGGGATGGATACAGCGCGGGGCAGCAATTGTTGCTCGAGCACTTGAAGAAGCTGACGGCGATCCGTGAGCAGCAGATCGCGCTGCGGCGGGGGGATCGGCAGACCCTCGGTGCTGATTCGGATACGTTTGTATACTCGATGACCTACGGGGCAGACGTCGTGTACGTAGCGATCAACCGTGCGGATGCCACACGTACGGTCAGCGGGCTGCCGAGTGGAAATTTACAGGATCTGTTGAGCGGCCAGAGCGTAATGGGGCCGAGCATGGATCTGCCGGCGCGGACGAGCATGATCTTGGTGCCTTGAGACATACGTCGGAGGGGGAGTGGGAGCCTTCATTGCTCGACACCCTCAGCAGGCTTGGCAGGCCCAAGGGTGTGGGACGCACGGCTTCACGAGCCCAGATGGCCTCGCGGTGTGTGCAATTGGGGATGCAAATGATCCAATCCAGTGCGCGAGCGGCACACTCGGGGTTTGCGCCATTCCCTCACCGCCAAATGACTTGGTCACACGATTTTTTTTAGCGGGATGGTTGGGGTGTGCGCATTTTGCAGCATCTCGCAACGCGAGCGGTGATGCTGGCCGGCCGGACCGTACGAGAAAGCCGTCTCTGATTGAACGTTCGACGTTCTTCGGAAGTCGGCGCTCGTGCCGCCTGTATGGAGTTGAATGCAAAGACTTGAATCCGACTGTAAATAATGGAGCTCGGCTGAAAGCGAGTATTGCGATTGCTCTGTAATAGTTGAGCCAGTGTGGAGGGGGGTGTCGAGCGAGCCCCTCGACCGGTTGCAAGGCGATTTAGCCATGACAGGGTGCAGGCATGACTGCTCGTTCGACCTCACTGGTTCTCGCGTTGCTGTTCTCCGCGGCCGGCTGTGACGAAGAGTACGCCGACGACACTTTCCGCGGTCATCACGGGCACCACGGCCAGCATCACGGCCATCACCACGGCCATCATCACGGCCACCATGGTCATCACCACCACCATTGTGGCAAAGGATGCGAGAAGCTCGATATTAGCGATCTCCTCGAGGACTACGATGAGGACACAAATCCCTACGCTGATCCCGAGATGTGGCTCGCGGGACCCGATGCAATGGACGACTATGTGCTTTCGGTGAACTTGGATACGACAATCGTGTATCCGGACCTCTCGACCGAGGTGATTCACCCCGAGCGACCGGAAGATCCGGATCTCGATATCTTTTACATCCACCCGACCGTGAACCTCAGCCTGGTGCCGGGGAACGACGACCTGTCGGATCTCACCAACACCAAGCTGTTCGTCAAGGAGAGCGCCGCGAGGTTCTCGACGATTGGCCGGGTGATCGCGCCCCTCTATCACTCGGCGACCGGTGGGAGCATGCTCCCCGAGAACGCGGATGTCATGGACCAATACTTGGAGATCGCGTACCAGGATGTCGAGGACGCGTTCAGCTATTACTTGGCCAATCACTGGAAGGGTCGCAAGCTCGTCATCATGGGCTGGTCGCAGGGGGGCGCGATGACGCGGATGCTGCTTCAGCGCTTTGTCGCAGGGCATCCGGATCTGATGAAGCGCGTGGTCGCGGTGCTGCCGATGAGCGCTGATGCCCAGGCCGACTCGTTCGACTTCATGTCCCCCTGCGAGGAGAACGACCAAACGGGGTGCTTCATCACTTACAGCGCCTACATGGAGGGAGATGAGCCCCAGGATGGCACCGCCTTCGTCGAATTCATCGGTGAGAAGCCTGCCTGCACCAACGTCGCTGGTGCGGCAGGTGACCAGGGGACCTTCACGATGTCCTACTTCTCGATGCCGCAAGCCCCAGGTCAGCTTCCGGCGGACGCGCTCACTGACCTCCAGATCGCCATCGACACCCCCTTCATGGCGTTTCCCGAGTTCTATGAGGCTGATTGTGTCGAGGGTGATCAGAACTACCTGGAAGTCCGGTACAAGAACCTCCCGGGAGATCAACGCTGGACGCCGGTCGACTGCACGCACCCCTTCGTGTCGACCGGGCAGCCCTTTGGTCTCGGCCTGCACATCTTCGATTACAGCCTGGGTATGGGTGATCTGCTCGAGCTCGTCGAGGAGAAGGCCGAGGAGCTCGAGGACGAATCTGGTTTTTGCGTGGTGAAGTAGCCGGCTTGATATCCTCACGGTCGCATGAGCGACGACGAGCAGCCGAAGAGCGAATCCGCGACGCCCGAAGCATCGAAACCCGACACTCCCCAGCCCGAGGCGCCCAAGCAGGTCAGGGTCCCGAGCGCTTGGGGTGAGACCAAGAAGGCCGGCACCAAGCGCTGGACGGCCGAGGGCCGCGGCGATGATCCGAGCGTGCGGGTCGTCCACGCGCCGCTCGCCGAGGGCATCGGTACGGGCAAGGCGTTCTTGTTCCTGTTCGGGTTCAAGCGCGCCGCCAAGATCGACCAAGACATGCTCGCGCGCGAGCTCGCGGAGATCGATGACGACGTCGAGGTGCTGCGCAAGGCCGGCTATACGGTCGTGGTCGATCCGCAAGCGACCCACGATGACTTCATCAACACGGTCTATGCCCAAGGGGAGGGCGTGCCGGGGCTCGTGCCCGCCGGCTTCTACTGGAGCGCGCACGGCCACTCGGACGGCGGAATCGAGTGTTGTGACGGTGGCATGGTTCGGCCGGCGGACATCGATCCGGCCAAGGTCTCGCCGGGGCTTCGCCTGGCGATCTTCGGCGCTTGTTATGTCGGCTCGCGCTCGCTGACGTGGAAGAAGGCGCTCGGCGGGAACGCGCTGGTCGTCGGCTGGGGACGGCCGGTCACGATCGATCGCGCGGTCGACTTCCTGCAGCCGGATCCCGAGACCAACACCGATCTCGACGACCTGATCCGGCGCTGGTTGCTGACCGATGAGCCCTTGCCCCGCGACGACCGCGAGCAGACGGGGCTACCCGAGAGCGGCAGCTCGCGCGGACGGATCGGCGATCTCGGCCAGCGAATCCAGCCGATCGCGGAGATGCTCGGCGCCCGCTGGCGCGAGCGCGAGAGCCATGTCCAGCTCGAGGTCCCGCTCGACCACAAGCGCACGCACTTCGTCGAGGTGTTCCTGATCGACGCGAGCGAGCCCTTCTGCGAGGGCGAGGTGCTGGTCGGGGCCGAGGGCAACGTCGGCGAGCTCTCGGCGCTGATCGATCCGAGCATGCTGCTCGCTGGCGTCGGGCACCCAGGCTACGGCCGGATCGCGCTGGTCAAGAGCGAGACTGACATGCCGCGCATCATCAGCCAGTCGTTCGTGCCGCTGGCGCGCTCGACCGATCAGGACATCGCCGCGCACATCTACCAGGTCGCCGCAAAGGCCGACGCGCTCGAGTTCGCGATCTTCGGCATGGACCAAGGCTGAGCCAGAAAAGCCCCCCAATGGGGGCCAAGCAGACGCCAGCACCGAAGTCTAACCAAGCCCCCCTTCAGGGGGCCAAGCGGACCGAAGTCTAACCAAGCCCCCCTTCAGGGGGCCAAGCGGAC
>CBFGLP010000880.1:0-3531 GCA_965649595.1 uncultured Myxococcales bacterium
AGATCAACCTGCCGTTCATCGCGGCCAAGAGCGGGCAGCCGCTGCACCTCACGCTCACGCTCACGCGGCGCAAGCTCGAGGAGCTGACCCGCGCGCTGATCGAGCGGACGCTCGGCCCGTGCAAGACCGCCCTGAAAGACGCCGAGCTCGACGCGTCGGACATCGACGAGCTGTTGCTGGTCGGCGGTCAGACCCGCATGCCGCTCGTGCAGAAGCTGGTCGGCGAGTTCTTCAAGCGCGAGCCGAGCACCGGGGTCAACCCTGACGAGGTCGTCGCCTGCGGGGCAGCCATCCAGGGCGGCATCCTCGGCGGCGAGGTCAAGGGCGTGGTCTTGCTCGACGTGGCCCCGCTCAACATCGGGGTCGAGACCGCCGGCGGCGTGTTCACGGTGCTGATCCCCAAGGGCACCACGATCCCCACCCGCAAGTCCGAGGTGTTCAGCACCAGCGTCGACAATCAGCCGGTCGTGCCCGTGCACGTGCTGCAGGGCCTGCGGGAGATGGCCGACGACAACAAGAGCCTCGCCCGGCTCTCGCTGACCGACATCCCGCCGGCGCCGCGCGGCGTGCCGCAGATCCGGGTCAGCTTCGACATCAATGCCGACGGCATCCTCTCGGTCGCGGCTCAGGACCTCGGCACCGGCAAGTCGGCGAGCCTGACCGTGCAGCCGGCCTCGGGGCTCAGCCCGCAGCAGCTCGAGGCGCTCGCCGCCGAGGCCGACGCCAAGAAGACCGAGGACGCGGCGCGGCGCGAGATCGCCGAGCTCCGCAACCGCGCCGAGACCCTGCTCTACACCTGCGAGCGCTCGCTCGAGGCGTTCGGAGACAAGCTCACGCCGACCGATCGGGCCGACATCGAGAGCGACGTCGCCCGGCTCCGCAAGCTGCTAGAGGCCAGCGTGCTCGACTCGCTCGGGATCCGCGACGCCTTGACTGCGCTCGAGACCTCCTCGCATCAAATTTACGAGGCGATGCTGTCCGACGACGGCTGAGCCCCACGACTTCTCCATGGCCCGCGAGGACTACTACGCAATTTTGGGCGTCACTCGTGACGCCGACGAAGCCGAGATCAAGAAGGCCTATCGCCGGGTCGCGCTCGAGAGCCACCCCGATCGCTTCCCCGACGACGAAGACGCGCACGAGCGCTTCCGCAGGGCGTCGGAGGCCTACGAGGTGCTCTCGGACCCGGCCGCGCGGGCTCGTTACGACACGACCCGGCTGTTGCCCGAGAGCCTCGATCTGACCAAGCCGCCCTCGGTCGCTACGGCGCGCGAGCTGTTCGGCAACCTGTTTGGCGACGTGTTCGGCAACCGCCGAAAGCAGCGTCGGCGAGGCCGCGACATCCGTTACACGCTGACCGTCGATCTCGCCGACGCGGTGCTCGGCTCCGTGCACACGATCCACTTCGAGGCCAAGGGCGCGTGCGAGAGCTGCAAGGGCAGCGGCACCGAGCCGGGCGGCCGCGAGGCGGTCGACTGCCCGACCTGCGAAGGCACCGGCGAGGTCAAGACCGGCGGGCTGTTCAGCCCGCGGAGCCGCTGTGGTCGCTGCGATGGCTTGGGCCTGATCCAGCGCGACCCCTGCAAGGCCTGCCGTGGTCGTGGAGTGCTCAAGCAAGAGCGCAGCTTCGACGTCCGGCTCCCACCCGGCACCGACGCAGGCACCGAGAAGATCCTGCGCGGGCAGGGTGAGCCGGGTCGCTTCGACGGCGAGCCCGGCAACCTGCGGATCACCGTCAACGTGCGTCCGCACCCCTTCTTGGTCCGCGACGGGCAGAACCTGCGTACGACGGTCCCGATCAGCATCACCCGCGCCGCGCTCGGCGGAAAGGTCCCGGTGCCGACGATCGACGGCTGGGTCGACATGGAGGTCCCGCCCGGGGTCAGCAGCGGCAGCAAGCTGCGTCTGCGCGGCAAGGGGGTCCCCGACACTCGAGGGGGCAGGGGCGACCAGTTCGTCGAGCTCTTGGTCGAGACGCCGACCAACCTCGCGGGCACTCGCACCCGCGAGCTGCTGCTCGAGCTGGAGCGGACGTCCGAGCGCGAGAACGTGCTGCCCAAGCGCCAGGCTCTGCTCGACGCGATGAGCCCTCCTGGGACCCCGACCAAGCCGGCCGGAGACACCAATCGGGGCCAGTAGGCGGGCGCTTTCGGCGCTCGGACAGCTGCGTCGTCCTTTTCTCCCTCGCGAGCACGAGCGCGGTAAAGTTCACCTCGCGGCTCCATCTCGGGGGCCGCTCACGTGGACGTTCCGCGAGCCCGTTCATGGTCTACATCGACATCCAGCACCGCGAGGTCACGCTCAAGCTCGTCTATTACGGCCCGGCGCTCAGCGGCAAGACGACCAACTTGCAGCAGCTGCACCACCTGATGGTCGAGCACACGGGCAGCGAGCTGATCACGCTCGACACTCGCGACGACCGGACGCTCTTCTTCGATCTCCTGCCGCTGCAATTCGAGACCGAAGGCGGATTCACGATCCGCCTCAAGCTGTTCACGGTCCCAGGCCAGGTCATTCACAACACCACGCGCAAGATCGTGCTGCAGGGCGCCGACGGGGTCGCGTTCATAGCCGACTCTCGAATCTCGCACACGCGCGGCAACAACGAGTCGTTCGCCAACCTCAAGCAGAACCTGCGCGAGAACGGGCTCGACTTCAACGACATCGCGCTGGTGATCCAATTCAACAAGCGCGACCTGCCTGACGTCCGCAGCGACGCCGAGATCAAGAAGATCGCGAGCAAGGGCAAGGAGCCGGTGTTCACCGCCGTCGCGATCGAGGGGCTCGGCGTCGCCGAGACCTTCAAGGGCCTGGCCGCGCTCAGCTGGCAGCGACTCGAGTCCAAGTTCCACTTCGCCCAGCGCTTCGGGGTCAGCGAGAGCCACTTCCTGTCCGCGATCGACAAGCTGTTCACCGCGAGCTCGAAGGGAGCAAACCCGTGAGCGCGCAGGCAGCCAACCTCGGCGCGCCTGATCGTCGCCCTCCGCTCGAGCGCTTGGTTCGCAAAGACGACTTTGCGCGCACGCTCGCGCCCTTCCTGCTCGGCGCGTTCGGAGCGATCGACGGGCTCGCGCTCTTCGATCATGGCGGCGTGCTCTTCTGCCAGGTCGCGGCGCCCGGCGGCGGGCCGATGACGGTGTGGGATCAGCTCCCGCCCGAGGCCCACGCGGTGCTGCGCAGCGGCGGCGAGCGGACGTTTGGCCTCGGCGAGCATCAGTTCGCCGTCCGGCCTTGCTTCGCGGGCGCCGATCGGATCGGTACATTCGTCGCGTCAATCCCGGCGGCGAGCAGCGACGCCGCCCGGCTCTCGCCGATCGCCGACACGCTCGCCGGGGTCATCGGTGCGCTGCTGCAGGCTGGCTTCGCGACCTGGGTGACCTCCGAGATGCACCTCGCCGCGAGCGAGAGCAACTACCGCGCGCTGCAGCAGCGGGCCAGCGAGCTCGAGCGGGCGATCGCCCACCTGCGCGAGGTCGATCAGCTCAAGAGCAACTTCCTCGCGACGGTCAGCCACGAGCTGCGCACGCCGCT
>CBFGLP010000881.1:0-1629 GCA_965649595.1 uncultured Myxococcales bacterium
GGTTGTCGTTTTCCGTACCTTCCGTGGGGACGGCTTCGGGGGTCGGCGCCCCCTCGATCGCGCCCTCGATCGCAGCCTCGGTCTCGCCCGCTTCGCTCTGCGCGGGCACCAACGCGGAGGCCTTGGCCTGCATCGCCTTGCCCTCTTCCGGAGTGGGCAGCGGCTGCGGGTTGATGCCGAGCGCCTCGAAATTGATCTCGTCGTTGCCGTCGAGAATCTCCGACGAGCCGGCGTCCTGGCCCTCGAGGAAGTCGGATCCTGCGTGCGCGCTCGCGTAGGCGAGGTACATCGCGCAGATCATGAAGGCGGCCGCGAACCCCTGGGTCAGCTTGGCCATGAAGTCGGCTTGGCCACCGCCGCCGAACACTCCGCCGCTGGCCGTCCCGCCGAGGGCCGTGCCCATGCCACCGCCTTTGCCGGCTTGGAGGAGGATCGCTAGCACCATGACCAGCGAGACGATTACGAAGATGATGGTGACGAAGGTGGTCATGCGAGACCCCGGACGAACGCCGACGCGGCGGAGGTGATGGCGAGGAACGAAGGCGCATCGAGCGACGCACCTCCGACGAGGAAGCCGTCGATGTCGCCAGCGGCGAGCAGCGAGGCCGCGTTGTCGGCCTTGACGCTACCACCGTAAAGCACCGACCTGTCAGTGCCGGAGAAGCCCTGCTCGTCGAGCCAGCGGCGGATCACGCCGTGCATCGAGCTGGCCTGCTCGGGCGAGGCGGTGCGCCCGGTGCCGATCGCCCACACCGGCTCGTAGGCGACCACCAGGCGGGCCGGATCGAGCTCGCGTGGAACCTTGGAAAAGGCAACCGAAAGTTGCGAGATCACTACGCTTTCGTGATCGCCGGCGTCACGCTGCTCGAGCCGCTCGCCCACGCATAGGACGACGTCGAGGCCACCGTCGAGCGCGCAGCGGACCTTGTTAGCGATCAGCTCGTCGTGGTCGCCGAAGAAGCTCCGCCGCTCCGAGTGACCGATGATGGTGGCGCCAACGCCGACCTCGCGCAGCATCGCGGGGCCGACTTCTCCGGTGAACGCGCCCGACTCCTGCCCCGCGCAGTCCTGCGCGAGCAGCCGTAGCTGATCGGGCTGCTCTCCCGTGAAGGGCCGCACCACGTCGAGCGACAAGAAGGTCGGTGCGATCCCGACGCGGACACGATCGCTGCCGCGACGGGCCTGAGCGAGGCCGGCGGCCACGGTCTCGGCGAGACCCTTGGCCGGAGCGCGCAGCAGGTTCTGCTTCCAGTTTCCGAGCACCCAGATTGTTCGGTTCATGTTCGTCCCTAGGGGGCGTGTGCGTGTGTTCAGGCCGTCGACCCGGCCGGTCGACTTCGAGCCGCTCAGGTCGACTCCGACTCGTCGGGTGCTTGGAGGCGATCGACCGCTCGCAGCGCGAGCACGCCGGGTAGCTCTTGGCCCTCGATGAGCTCGAGCGATGCGCCGCCGCCGGTCGACACGTGGTCGACTTGATCGGCCTTGCCCGAGAGGTTGAGCGCGGCGACCGAGTCACCGCCGCCGACGACCGTGTAGCCGGGGCAAGCAGCGACCGCGGCCGCCATCGCCATGGTGCCGGACGCGAAGGCCGGGTTCTCGAACACGCCCATCGGCCCGTTCCAGAACACG
>CBFGLP010000882.1:0-6494 GCA_965649595.1 uncultured Myxococcales bacterium
CGGGCACCCAACGACATGTGGATGGTCTCGTCGAGGTTCTTCGAGCCCGAGAGCCTCGCTCATTGGGACGGCCAGGGTTGGACGGTCATCGATACGCCGCCGCTGCTCCACGGGTGGAACCAGCGTCAGAACCTCCTGCTCGAGCCGGTCCCGGGCGGCGTGTTCATCCACGACGGCATTCGGCTGTGGCGCTACGAGGAGTGCGCGCCCTGATCACCTCGTAAGCGGCCTGCTACGCCATCGCCGAGCAGGACGACTCGCATAACGAGCCACCCCTCAGCAGCGCAGCAGCGCAGGGCAGGATCAGCTCACGCACACCTTGCCGCTCGATGAGCCGGCGCTCGTCGAGCGGCAAGCACCCATGGGCCCGCAACGAGCGGCGGCTCTTTGCGTCGAGCGACTCGAGCTCGACTGGCCTCGCTCGCAGCGACGCGAACAGCTCGGCGACCTTCGGGCGCAGACTCGGATCGCGGGCGAGCCCCCACTGGACGACGCGCCACGCCAAGGCGGCGTGCCGAGTCTCGTCCTGCGCGATCCCCCGGAGCAACTGCGCGAGCTCGGGATCATCGCAGCACGCCGCGGCGCTCGCGAGCTCGAGCGCCGAGAGGGTCTCGCCAATGCAGCCCTCGCGGACACATGCGAGGACCAGCTGCTCGAGATCTTCGACCCCATCCGCGGCCCCACGCACGTCGAGCGGACCGAAGCCGAGCGCCTCACCGCCGTAGCGAGCCGCGAGCGCGAGCGCTACCTCGGTGTGGCGGACCTCGTCGCCCGCCGCCGCGAACGCGTCGCGGATCAGCTCGGCTGGGGCAGCGATTGCGAGCAAGCGTGACCCGAACTGCGCGAAGCTGGCGATCGACGCGTGCTCGCCCTGCGCGACCCGTGCCCAGTGGGCGGCGAGGCGCTCACGCACGCTGGCAGGCAGCTCGGGCTCGGCCACGCTCGCGCCCGAGCGCTCGAGCGCCGCGAAGCGCTGCACGCCGTCGACGACGAAGGGCCGCCCTTCCACTTCTTCCTCGTTGCACCCCAACTCGAGCACGTACATCGAGCAGCACTGGCCGTTCCACTCGAAGGGCCCGCACACGCCATTCACGGGCACCTGGCCCTCGCAGCCTGGACACACGTAGGAGTCGCACAGGCTCGCGCAGTCCTGACCAGGCTGCGCATCGACGCACGCGTAGTAGAACTCGTTGTCGCAGCCGTTGGGCCCGGTGCTCGGGAGATCACAACCCGGCGGATCGTACATCGGCGTGAAGCCGGAGTAGATGACGTCGCAGGAGCCCGGCGGGAGATCCAGCTTCGTCGCATCATCGGATCCATCCTCGGAGGTCGACGCGCTCGATGAAGACTCGGCCTCGTCGTCGACCGAGCTGCCGTCCCCGCTCGGATCCGTGGTCACTGCGGCGCCTTCGTCTTCGAGCGGCTCGCTGCTACCACAGCCGAACGCTGCTAGGGCCGAGGTCAAACCCAAGCTCGTCAGCAGCTGGCCGCGCAAGCGCTCGAGGGGCGAATCGCAGTGCATGCCCGACCCTAACCCAGCCCCGCGTCGCACGATCACGACCCTGAATAACGCGGATCCTGCCGGTCCACCGGCCTATTTGCACCTCAAGGCTCGTCGACGCTATCGGTGCACTCGGCGATCCCCAGCTCGGCTTGAAACGCACAGTTCCACTCGACCAGCCGTGCGCTGATCTGACTGGCCAGCTCGCCCTCGTCGGCCAGCACCGCGTCACGATAGTCCGCCCAGTCCTGCATGTGCGCGTCGGGATCGAAGCCTTGGCCGGCGAGCAGCTCGGTCATGCGCGGCAGCACGACGCGCGTGTACACGACGCCCTCCTCGACGCCCTTGATCCCCTCGGCGCTGCCGAGCGAGCCAGCTAGCAGCGCCTCGTCGCAGTACTTGCGAGCGCGCTTGGTGAACGCGATCGCTACCTCGTGCTCGATCGCCTCTGGATCGATCGCCGCGGGATCCCCCGCGAGCATGCTCGTGATCAGCTCGATCGCCGGAGTGTTGCGACCGCGGACACGATCCTCGATCAGCGCGAACAACCCGAGCGCCTCGCGGGCCGCGAGCGGATCCGCCTCAGCGCGGGCCTGCTCGGCGAGCGTCAGCAGGTTGCGCTGCACGACCGCGAACGAGCCCTTCTCGATGATCTGCTTGGCCGGCTTGGTCGCGAGCTCGTCCGCCGCCCAAGGCTGATCTGGCCCGATGATGCCCGCAGAGCCGAGCTCGAACGCGCCGACGATCGTCGGCTCCCAGTCCTCTTGGTAGCTCGCGTCGGCCGCGAGCGCGAGCGGCCGCAGGGTGCCATCCCAGACGCACCAGGCTTGATCCCACTCGGCATGAAAGAGCGCGGGGTCCCGCTTCGGATCCGGCAGCGCGTCTGCGACGATCGCCAGGCGACCGCGCACGTCGAGCAGCGCGATCATCCGCAAGCTCGCTAGCACGTCGAGCAGCGCGAGCTTGCGAGCCTCACCTTGCTCGCTCGCGGCGAGGTCGAGGGCCTGCTCGATCGCGGCGTCGTCGATCAGCGTGCCCGCGTCGACCCGGCCCAGCCGCGCCCCGACCTCTCGCACCCACCGCTGCAAGGCGGTGCCGCCGGGCAAGGGCGACTCGCCGGACAGATCGGGCGGCTCCCCCCTGTAGAGCTCGATCACGTAGTCGACGTCGGGCTCGGGCAGGCGCAGCTCGGCTTGGATCTGCTCGAGGCCGAACATCGCCGCCTCGCAGCTCGGCAGCGGGGTGTCACCGAGCGCTGGCTCGTCGGCGTCGGCCCCCTCGTCGGCCTCGTCGTCGGCGTCGTCGTTGCCAGAGTCGGTGCACGCGAGCGCGAGCACGAGCAGGGCGGGCAGCGGGAGTAAACGATGCGTGCTGTTCATGGGCTGTCCTCGGGGCCGGGGAGGATCCACGGCTTGCCAGAGAGACCTTCGCGCGTGGCCGCGAGGTCGACGGTGGGATCGATCAGCCGCCGGTGCGTGCGGCCGTTGAACGAGACGAAGGCGTCGACCCGCACCTCGATCTCGGCGCCCGGCTGGTCCCGCTCGAAGCGAGCCGCGAGGTGACGGGCGTACTGAGCGATCAAGTCGGGCTGCGTGCTCATCATCTTGAGCTGCAAGGCCGTCAGCTCGTCGCGCGGATCGACGCGGAAGCTGCGTCCCGAGCTGCGATCGTGCACGTGAAACTCGACGAACCCAGCCTTCTCGACCAGCATCACGCGGTAGCCGAAGCGAAAGCCCTGCTCGTGCCAGAGCAGCGATCCCGGGTAGAGCACGAAGCGCCACGGCAGAGCAATCTGCACGAGCAAGAGCGCCGCGGCGACTAGACCGGCTGCCCGCTCGAGGCGCGGGTGGCTGACCGGGTGCGGACGATCGAGGCGCGAGGTCGCAGCCAGCCACCGCCGCGGCCACGTCGGCGGCAGCAGGATCGTCGCGCACGCGATCATGAACCAGGGGAACATGCCGATCGGAAAGAGCAGCCCCGTGATCAGGTGAAAGCCGACCACGCCCGCGTAGGCGAACGGGCGGGTCGGCTTCCACAGCAGCGCCGGGACCACCAGCAGATCGAAGGTCGCCCCCGCCCACGAGGCCGCGTAGGCGAGCCACGCCTCGTCCATCCATCGCCCGACCAGCGGCAGCTCGGCGTGGCGAGCCAGCCAGATCTTCAAGGGCTGCGCGTGGATCAGCCAGTCTTCCCCGAGCTTGGCGACGCCCGCGAACACATAAACCAAGCCAACCTGCGTGCGCACGAGCAGCAGCTTCCAATTCGGCACGCGGCCGTCTGCCTCGGGGCGCGGAGGGACCAACGCGAAGGTCAGGAGCAGGCAGCTGAGGAAATAGTAGTGATTCAAATAATAGGTGACGTCGATCAATTCGACGTACGTGAACGCGAGCAACGCAATCGCGGCGCTGGCCCGAACCGCGACTCCGGCGGCCAAAGCGAGGGCCGCGAGCGCGAGCACGCAGAACAGCAAATATGCGACGATGGGGGACGGCTCGGCGACCCAAGAGAAACCCCAATAGTGAAAATGAAAGCTCGGCGCGAGCAGCAATTCATCGACCCATCCGCGCGCGACGAAGCGGATCACCGAGATGAAGAGCAAGAGCCCGACGAGCACACGCAGGAGCACGAGCGAGGCCGCGTCGACACGGGTCGTCCTCGCCGTCCACCACGCGCGCAGGCCTTCGACGCGCCCCTGCATCAGTCTCCGTCGTTGTCGCTGAGCGAGACCGTGACCCCGAGCAGGCTGGCGACGTCGGAGGTCATCAGGATCCGCAGCTGCCGGACGGCCTCCTGCGCCTCGACGACCGCGGCTTGATCATCTGTCAGGCTGGTCCGCAGCGGCTCGGGGATGGCGGCCAGCGCTTGCTCGGCCGTGACGATCGCCTCACGGACCTGCGCGTCGATCTCGGCGCTGCGCTGGGCGACCAGCACGCTCACCCCCGGCTCATCCTCCCTGCCCATGTAGGCCGCAGAGAAGCCCTCGAACGCGTCACGGGCGTCGGCGAGCGAGCGGTCCGAAAAGCGCGACTCGACGATCTCGGGATCGGGGCCGGTCCCGCTCGCGAGCCCGAGCGGCTTTCCGAGCTTGGGATCGTCGATGTCATGCAGGCCGGCGATCATCCCGTTGACCAGCGCATCGATCGCGAGCGCGAGCTCGGGGAACTCGTCGTTGCTCCCTGCCGTCTCGACCAGCTCGGCAAACCCACCGGGGGCACGCCAGAGCGCGTCTAGATCGGAGATCCGCAGCGCGACGTCGGCCGCGAGCAGCTCGGCGTAGGCACAGCGGGCGGGGCCATCCTCGGCGCTCAGTCGATCGAGCACGGCTTGGTCGCCTGCGACCGGATCCCAGAGCAGGTACTCGATCGCGGGCATGCCCTTGCTCGCGACCCCGAGCGCGTCGAGCTCGGCCTGCGTGGTCACGCCGGCCGCGACCCCGCCTTCGATGCTGGTCGTGCGCGCGGGCCAAAAGTCGATCGCGCTCTCGAAGCCCTCCATCATGATCGGGCCGAGGTCCAGCGCGAGCAGCCGCTTCCACGGCGCCCGCAGGTCCCACCAGGCCTGCTGCGCGGCGTCGAGGTGCTCGGCGTCTGGCGTCGTGCACAGCTCGCCCACGCTCGCGTGCAGGGCCTGCGCGTAGGCACCAGCATCGGCGAGATCGGGCAGGATCTGCGTCTGCATGATCGCGCTCAGCACCTCGGCGCGACGATCTTCCTCGTGCTCGGGGCAAGCCACGATCACACCCACGCCGAACGCCAGCAGCGCGGTGATCGACCATACCCGGTTGCTCGTGGTGGCCTTCATAGCGACTCCAAGAAGCGCAGCAGATCCGCCCGATCGGCGGCATCGAGCTCGACAAAGGCGTCGCGTGCGGCCTCGGCCTCACCACCGTGCCAGAGCACGGCCTCGGCGAGGTCGCGCGCACGACCGTCGTGCAGATAGAAGGTGTGATCGTTGACGACCTCGAACAGACCGATGCCCCACAGCGGGGGCGTCCGCCACTCGCTACCCTCGGCCTCGAAGTCGGGCCGGTGGTCGGCCAAGCCCCCGCCCATGTCGTGCAAGAGCAGATCCGTGTAGGGCCAGATCACCTGGCTCGAGACCTCGGGGAAACCATCCAGCACGCCGGTCTCGAGCCGCATTACGTGGCAGTCGGCGCAACCGATCGCACGAAAGATCTCGCGCCCGCCGAGCACCTGCGAGTCGTCGACGTCGCGGCGAGCCGGGACCGCGAGCAAGCGCGTGTAGGTGGTGACGTCGTCGAGCAGCTCGTCGGACAGCTCCGGAGCGCCGCCGGTCGGCGCCGCGGCGCACTCGCTCTGGATCTCCGGGCAGTCCTCGTCGGGGTGCAGGCTCGACGCGATGCCGATGTCGCCGTGGAAGGCGCCCGCGTTCTGCTGGCGAAGCCCCGGTTGGTTGGCCTTCCAGCCGAACCGCCCGAGCACGGTCGCCTCGCTAATCGGATCCCAGACGTAGTTGGGGCGACCCGAGATGCCGTCACCGTCGAGGTCTTCGGGGTCCGCGAGGCCGAGGATCGTCGCCTCGGGCACCGCCTCGAGCAAGCCCAGACCGATCATCTGCGGCGCGACCCGGGCCGAGGTCAGGGCGTCCTCCGCCAGCGGACCGAACGCGAGCTCGACGAGCTCGAGCGAGGGTTGGCGCAGCGAGTAGGGCTCGCCGTCCGCGTAGCTGCCGGGCAGCTCCTGCCAGTGGACCAGCGCGCGGCCCTCGGGCGCCACGCCGGGGATCGCGTCGGGCTGCAGCTGACCGCCGTAGTTGGGCTCGGGCCTCGGACCGCCGTGCTCGTCAGCGCCCGGGACGGACAGGCGCACGAGCATCGAGAGCATCGGCTCGTCGATGTCGAGCGGCGGTCGGCCGCGCCCGTCCTTGAAGTGGCAGGCCGAGCACGAACGAGCGTTGAAGGTCGGGCCGAGCCCGTCGCGGGCGGTCGTCGACGAAGGAGCGATGACCCAGTTCTTGTTGAAGAACGAGTTGC
>CBFGLP010000883.1:0-1983 GCA_965649595.1 uncultured Myxococcales bacterium
GCGAACATGCCCGAGCGCATGCCCTGATAGATGCCCTCGCCGGTCGCGGGGTGGGTCATTCGGCCGGCCTCGCCCACGACCACGCGGCCCGGGCTCCACAGCTTGCCGGTCCGGTAGGTGTAGACGATCGGGTGCCCCTTCCACTTGCCGAGCTGCTGCGCGTCCTTCAAGCGGTCGCGGAAGTGCCGATCCAAGAACGCCTGGAAGATCCGGCGCGCGTTCTTGAGCTTGAGATCGTCCTCGTAGGTGATGCCGATGTTGACGCGGGTCTCGGTCTCCGGGAACAGCCAGCCGTAGTAGGGCAACGTCAGCTCGTCCCAGAACATCTCGATCGTGTGCGGGCGATAGCTGACGCCTTCCCACCAGCCCATGATCGTGTGGATGGTCTTCTTGGGCCCTTCGCAGGTCGAGAACGCGGTGTGGGCACCGTTGGCGATCACCACGTGGTCGGCATGAACCTCGCGCCCGTCCTTGGCCTTGATCCCGGCCCAGCGAGTGCTCCGCAGCACCGGCGCCTCGGCGGAGAAGCCCGACATGAACTTCACGCCGCGCTCTAGCGAGCGCTTGTGGATCTCGTAGTCGAGGTCGTGACGCAGGCAGATCGCCGCGCCGGCACGGTCACCGCCGGACATCACGGCGTCGTGGCCATCCTTGCTGACGATCCGGATACCGGTGATCGGGTAGCTGATCGGCTCGACCGCGTCCCACACCTCGAGCTCCTCGAGCGTCGTGATCGCGCGCGGCGAGAGCCCGCTGCCGCAGGTCTTGTGGCGCGGGAAGTCGTGGAGGTCGACGATCACCACCCCGTCGATGCCGAGCTGAGCGAGGTGGAGGGCGGTCGCCGAGCCGGCCGGGCCGGCGCCGACGATCACGATCTTGGCGCGGGTGATCTTGGATTCGCTCGACGGGGACTCGACAGAGATGCTCATGGCGGCTCGCTCGGTCGAGAAGGTAGGGGCATCGGCGCCGGCCCGGCAAGCCGGGCATGGTCCAGATCACAATCCCTGCTCACACTCGCCCCGCGATGGCGTAGGCCAGGAGAGCCAGCATTTGCGCCGCAAGCAGCAGCGCGAGAATCAGGACTCCGACCGCGCTCATGGGAGAATTCTCCGGCGAGAATTGGAGGTGTTCATCACCCCCAACTCAGCGCCACGTAAAGCGTCACTGACCGCCGACTGCTCACCACAGATCGACGTCGAGGCTGACCCCAGAAAAGCCCTCATGGGCGTAGGCCATCACGTGCCACACCCCGGGCTGAGGTAGGTAAACAGTCACCCGCTCGTCGTTGCCCTCGAGGTAGGGCCGGTAGTCCCACGCCTGCAGGGTCGGCGGGGTCTCGCGGCGCACATAGAGGTCGAGATCACCGCTGCCGCCATAGGTCTCGATCTCGATCCGCTTGGTCCCCGCGGGCACCACGACATGGCCGGTCAGAGCCGAGCCAGCGCTCTTCGAGAGCTTGGTCAGGTGGGTCTCGTCGTCGAGCTCGCCGGTCTCGGCGTGGACATCGGCGTTCACGTAGTCGCGGATGCTCGGCCAGATCTCGCTCATCTTGGTGGCGAGGTTGTGGCAGCCGCCCGAGTTGTGCAGCGCGATCAATTTGTTGTCGCTGGCCCGGATCACCGGCGCGCCCGAGGAGCCGATCTCGGTGTCGCAGTAATAGCCGACGTTGGCCTTGTTCGGCGCGCCCTCGACGTCGACGTCGACCAATTGAATCGAGCAGGCCGAGCCACTCATCGAGTCGTCGACGGCGATCGCCTTGGGCCGCCCCACGGGATGCTGAGGAATATAGATTTGTGTCCCGAGATCCACGTCGACGTCGTCGATCTGCAGCCAGCCGTACTGCGCGGCGGGATCACCTGGCAAGCGCACTAGCGTGTAGTCGAGCCCGACCGAGGTCGCGAGGAAGGTCCCGCCTTCGATCACCGTCCACTGGTAACTCTGCTGGCTCGCGCAGGACTTGGTCTGGTAGCCAAACCATATCTC
>CBFGLP010000884.1:0-4338 GCA_965649595.1 uncultured Myxococcales bacterium
CTGCGATCGAAGTCTCCCAATCCAGGATCTCGCAGTAATCACCGGTGTGAACGCGTACACCCCACCCATGGCTGTCCTAAGCCCTCAGTAGCGACTGTCGACGCCGACGCTGGTCCCGCGACATTCTAGTTCGCCCTCGTCGCCGCTCTCGCGCCGACACCCGACAGCCATCGAGACCACTAATAGCCCATTGGTCGAGCGCTGGTTCCGGTGCCTGCCGAATCAGGCAAGTCGGCGCCCAGAGCGACGCGAACTGGCGCGATTGGTCGCGGGTCCCCGCAACATACGAGGGTTTCGAGAGCAGCTCGTTGTTCGATCATGAGTTTGCCATCATGCTCGGGGAACCGAGCAGAGCGCTTTCGCATCGCTCGCTATTCACAGGGACTGAAGCCATGCCTGTAGTATGCAATTTTACCCAAATTATCGGAGATAGCCCTATTACCATTGGCGACATGCGACAGGTCTGGGAGCAGAATTTCTCCACCCCCGGCCGTCAGAGCAACCACCCGGCCTTCCTGATCTTCAACATCCGCGGCCTCACCTACGCGACCGAGAAGGTCAGTGTGAGGGTCAATAACGTCGTCGTTGGATCACTGGTTCCCTATGCAGCGGCCAACGACGCGGCCAGGGACATGTTAGGGGGGCACTGGTTCACGCAGATGGTCGCGCTCACGGGATCCCAGCTGAACGACGGTCAAAACGAGCTCCAGATCAATGCAATCGGATATCCGGGTTCGTCCGCCGACAACGCCTTCGACGACTTCATGGTCAAGAACGTTAGCTGCTTCTATCACATCCTCGTATGAGAGGTTCGTCGCTGCATTCGATGGTGCCGAAAACGACGACCGTCCTCGCCAGCGGAGCGGCGACTCAGACCGTCGAATGCAGCAACGACGACTCACGCCAAAGAGGTTGGTCGCGCCCCGACCTCCGCAAGCCACTTCCCGACCCCCTCATAATCGGTGTGCACCAAGAGCACCACCAATTCCCCTGCCCGTGCCAGCTCGCGCGCCCGATCCAGCGCCTGCGGCTCGTTGTCGACATACGACACCTGCGACGCCGGGTACCCCGCCCGCGTCACCCCTTCGCCGAGCAGCGGCGGCACCACCCCCCGCTCTCGCCCGCGCAAATAGTCCTCCTGCTCGCGCAGGATCACGTGGCTCGGCTCGAAGCGCAGCAGCGCCTGGCCCAGCGCCCGAACGTCCTCGTCGCGGCGATCCCCAGCTATCCCAAACGACACGATCACCGAGCGCCGGTAGCTGTTGACGAGCTCGGCCATCGCCGCCAGGCCGGCTTGGTTGTGGGCGAAGTCGAGCAAGAGGTCGAAGCTCCCGCCGCCCGGCAGCGGCACCGTCCAAGCCCGCGCACGACCAGGGTTGTCCTTGAGGTCGCTGCCAAACTGCCGCAGCGCGGTCACGGTGGCCATGTCGGGGAACCCGAGCGCGCGGGCCAGGGCGACCACGCCGAGCACGTTGGCAATGTTGTGCTTGGCCCGGCCCGCGAAGGTCAACGGGATCTCGTTGACCGGGATCAGCGGCTCGATGCCCCAGCCGCGGCAGTAACAGATCCGGGCGTCGACGACCGTGCAGACCTCGCCGCCCGCGGATCGGTGCGCGCGCAGGACCGGGTGATCGACGTCTGGGCTGAACCACACGACTGGCGCCGGGAACGGCCGCATGTCGGCCCAGGCGACCAAGGGCGAGCTGTCGGCTCCGAGCACGATCCGACCGCCGCGACCAACCACGGAGGTCACGATCGCCTTGACCCGTGCGAGCGCGTCGAGATCGTGGACGCCGTACTCGCCGAGGTGGTCGTGGCTGACGTTGGTGATCAGCGCGGCGTTGGCCGAGGTGACCCCGAGCCCGCGCCGGAGCATGCCGCCGCGAGCGACCTCGAGCACGGCGAAGTCCACGTCCGGACGGCGCAGCAGCAGCCGAGCGCCGCCGGGGCCCGTCCAGTCGCCCTGCTCGATCAGCTGCTCGTCGACGAACACGCCGTCGGTCGAGGTGTTGCCGACCCGATGACCCGCGAGCTTGGCGATGCGGGTCAGCAGGCGCGCGCTGGTGGTCTTGCCGTTGGTCCCCGTGATCAGCACGGTCGGCAGCGGACGACCGAAGCTCGTCCAGTCGAGCGTGTCGGGGGCGGGCAGCGGATCGTCGATCGCCCGCGGCAGCGGCCAGGTCCGGCAGCGCGACCCGTGGCCGAGCGAGAAGCACTCGTCGTCGATCAACCACGCCACGCCCTCGCGCTCGGCCTGCTCGATCAACTCGAGCGCCCCTGCCCGCTCGCGCGCCTCGTTGGCCGCCAGCGCGACGACCTGCTCGAGTGGCTCGTCACCGATCGGATCGTGCAGGTGCAAGAGCCCCGCCGCGCGGGCGATCGTCCACTCGAGCAGCGCGACCGTGGCGTAGAGCCGATCGCGCGGCGCCGTGATCATCAGCTCGGCGCCCGGTTGGCCCTGCGCGTCACCGAACCGACGCCAGTGCCGGGTCGCGGTCCAGCCGAGCCGCGCGAGCGCGTTCTCGCTGACCTCGCGCCAGCAGGCGAGCGCAGGTTCGACGACGTCTGACGAGCTGAAGCGGACCTCCGCCACGGCGCCCGGGCGACGGTCGTAGAGGTTCGGACCGGTCAGCCTCCGTGCTTCGACCAGGTCCATCAGTCGGCGTCTTCCTCGCGAGCCAGACGAACGCCGCGCTCGTCGACAATCACGTTGGACTTGCCACCCGAGCGCATCGGTCGCACGTCGCGGACTGGCTCGACGTCACCGAACACGCTCGTGTTGCTGTTGGCGGTCTGCGTCACCCCGGCGATCGCTGGCGCGTCGGCGGCCAGCTTGCCGATCCCGTCGACCGGCTTGCTCGCGGCCGCCTCGGCGTCGCGGCCCTCGTGGCCGCCGAAGTAGATGATCTGCTTCCAGCAGCGAGTGATGTCGTCGCCGAAGATCAGCAGCAGGTCGCCGCGCTCGCCGAGCCGCAGGCCGGCCTCGACCGCTTGCTGCTCGTCCTCGATCACCTGCACGCGATCATCGGCGACCCCGGCCTCGCGCAGGCCCTGGACGAGCAGCCCGGTCACCTCACCGGACTTGCGCCCGCGCGGGTTGTCGTCGCGCTTGAGGATGAAGCGATCGAACACCGGCGCGGCCGCCCTGGCGATCTCGAGGATGTCCTCGTTGCGCCGATCACCGGGCGCCGCGAGCACGCAGATCCGCTTGCCCGCGACCTCCATGCGGGCGACGGTCTCGGCCATCGCCCGCACGGCCGCGGGGTTGTGGCCGTAGTCGAGGATCACCTTGAAGGGCAGCTCCGAGAACACGTTGAGCCGGCCCGGCGCCTGGAAGTAGGTCGTGTCGAAGGTCCGCAGGCCGACGCGGATGTTCTCGACCTTGATGTCCATCACCCAACCGATCAGCGCGGCGAACATCGCGTTGCTGACGTTGAACATCGCCTTGCCCTCGAGCGTGGCCGGGATCAAGTGCGTCCACAAAAGCGGGATGTGGCTGCCGCGATCGTAGAGCGTGATCATGTGCCCGTTGATGCCCTCCTCGAGCACGCACGCGGCCCCGCCCGCGCGGATATGCTCGCGGACCAGCTCGTGCTTGGGGTTCACGGTCACGTAGGCGATCCGCTTGGCCTTGCTGTAGTCGGCCATCTTCAGGCACTGCTCGTCGTCGGCGTTGAGCACCGCGCAATCGCGGCTGACCTCGACGACGATCCGCTTGACCTCGGCGAGCTGCTCGAGCGTGTCGATGCCACCGAGCCCGAGGTGATCGGCGCTGACGTTGAGCACGCAGCCGACGTTGTTCGATCGGTAGCCCATGCCTGCCCGTAGGAGGCCGCCGCGAGCCGTCTCCAGCACCGCCGCGTCGACGGTCGGGTCGCGCAAGACCATCTGCGCCGCGAGCGGGCCGGTCATGTCGCCCGCGACCGTGCGCTCGCCGTCGATGTACACGCCGTCGGTCGTGGTCAGGCCGACCGTGTAGCCCGACATCTTGAGGATGTGCGCGACCATCCGGCTGACGGTCGTCTTGCCGTTGGTGCCCGTGATCGAGGCGATCGGGATCCGGGTCGGGGTCCCCGGCGCGAACAGCATGTCCATGACCGGCCCAGCGACGTCGCGCGACTTGCCTTCGGTCGGGGCCACGTGCATGCGGAAGCCCGGCGCCGCGTTGACCTCGCAAATCCCGCCGCCCACCTCGCGCCAGCTCCGGGTGATGTCGGGGGTGAGGAAGTCCACACCGCACACGTCGAGCCCGATGGCGGCGGCCGCGCGGACGGCCATCGCGACGTTGTCGGGGTGACACCCATCGGTCTGGTCGATGGCGGTGCCGCCCGTCGAGAG
>CBFGLP010000885.1:0-9132 GCA_965649595.1 uncultured Myxococcales bacterium
CGGCTGCGGCATGGACGAGGCCACCCGCGCGCGCATCTTCGATCCCTTCTTCACGACCAAGCCCAACGGCCATGGGCTCGGGCTCGCCGCCATGCTCGGCATCGTCAAGCGCCATCGCGGCGGCGTGCAAGTCGAGAGCGAGCCTGGCCAGGGCACGACCTTCCGCTTGTGGTTACCGGCGGCCGAGCCAGCCGCCGTCGAGGCGACCGAGCACGAGCGAGGCGCTGCCGGCTCGCGCTCATGCATCCTCGTGGTCGACGACGAGCCGCAGGCCCGCAAGGTCGTGGCCGCGATGCTCTCCAACGCCGGCCACGAGGTGCTGCTGGCTGTGGATGGGGTGGATGCGCTCGAGGTGTTCGAGCGCGAGCGCAGCCGCATCCGCGTGGTGCTGCTCGACGTCAGCATGCCGCGGCTCGGCGGGATCGAGACGCTCGCGCGGCTGCGGGCGATCGATCCGAAGGTGAAGGTGGTGCTCGCGAGCGGGCGGACGCAGCTGGATCAGGTCGAAGGTAGCGAGCAGCCGGACCGGGTCGTGCAGAAACCCTACCGGATGAAGGCGCTGCTGGAGATGATCGACGAGCTCACGAGGCTCATCTCCCGATAGCCCTCCGGCTGCCCCCATGGCAATCTCGGGCAGTGACGGTCCCGAGCACCGAAGAACGGCTCGCAAACCACACGCTCTCGCTCTTGCGAGACACGGGGAGGTCAACCGAGGCCGACACGATCAGCCAGTGGCTAGATGCGAAGGGCTGGGCACGCGTCGACTTAGACTTGCTCGAAAGCCTATCCAACCTCTTGGCGCATCGCTCTAGCTTGGATGACATCGCAGCCCAGCTCGGCGTCGAACCTCCACGACAATCCAAGCAGCCTGAAGTCAACGATCCGTGCGCACCAGACTTTCACCGTCACGCTCGCTCGCAACCTCCGATGGATGTCGCGCCCGCCGTCGATCTCGATGCTCCGTTGGAGCCCGACATTATCGAGGCCTTCGCCCCCTTCGTGACCGGCTTGCCTGGGCAACGCGCTCTGGTCGAGCAAGTGAACACCCTGTTCATGGCCCGTTCACAAGCCGAGTTCAAGATGGCGCTCACCACTCTCTTCGTCGAATACTTGCATTTCGACGAGGCGCAAATAGAGGAGACTCTACGGCTGCGCAGCACGACGGTAGTCCAGAATCTCACAATGATCGCGCAACACCGAGAGTTCACCGTCTGTTTGGCCCAGTTGGCCTACCCACTGCGCTATCCCTCCACGTTGGAGAAGGTATTCCGCCTCCACCCTGATGGCCTGGTTTTCACATATGCCCCAGAGTTTGACACCAGTGCGGTCGCCTATCGGGTCCGGTCTGGCAGCGGGTACGAGATTCAGCAGCGTATTTTGGTCGGCCGGGGTCAAAGCCACGATCCTGAGGATAACCTCTTGACTTGGGCGTGGCGCTTCGCCGGACTTCGCCCCCGCTTCGAAGATGATCCGCGCTCGTTCGCGGCCCGAGTGATTGAACGAATGAGCACCTCATGTGCAACCATCGATCGCCACTGGACTTCAAGCGCCTTTACTACGATCATCCCTCCCGGTCTCTCGTGGGAGGTATCCTGGGAGTGGTACCAGCGAGCGTTCGTGCAAGCGCCACGACGCGGGTGGTTCTGGGGCCTCACTCGAGTCCTGCGTGACGTGTTCCCGATCGTCACTCGCAGTTGGCGCTTGGCGCTGGACTCTTTTCAGCTCGACCATGTCCCCCCTGCTCACGAGGCATGGTCACGAAGCGGCTCCTGGATGATCCATGGGCGACTCGATCTGGTGCACTCGTGTGCCCACCACTCCCGACCTATATCAATCCAAATCGGCATACCCATCGGCACCCCCGACTGCAAATTCCTGATCGATGGGCAGTGGTACCAATTTGCTCCTCGCCTAGGCAGCGACTACCGTATCTACGCCCACGCTTCTTTGTCCAAAAACAACGACACCGAAGCCACTGCGATGGAGGATGATATCGTCTTCATCGATCTCGCTAGCGAGGACGAGGGGGATCAGGATCAAAACGAGGATCTCCTGGCCACCGCGACAACAATCGGCCCCCATCGGTCCGCCGCCGCGAATCCAAGTGAACGGGAGCTTGTTTCCGAATTTCCTCCAGACGCAGCCGCGGATGATTCGGACAGCGAGTACGAGCGTTCGACCGAGCCATGCGCCCATGGTGCAGCAATCGGACTGCTGCTTGATCTGGCGGTCCGGCGCAAGCTTGCCGCCTTTGCACGTCACCTGCAGCGCGTTGCCGGCGAATTTGAGAGTGCCGATCCAGAGCGGGCAATACAAATGACCCTTCGGCGACTCGATCAGTCTGATGGCCCCCTCTATCTAGCGAGCCGCAGCTTTCTATCCTCCGCTCTTCGCCCCCTCGGCAAGTCCCCTTCGATCTCACGACATATCACCATCGATAATATGAACCCAGGAGACGTCGAGCTTCCGCCAGCCTGGTCTTGCCCCGACTTCTCACGTTTCTTGCCGCCAGGCAGCTGGTATCCGATTGCGAGCGCCCGTCTGACTCCCACAGGAGGGTTATCCCTACCACACCAGTCTGGCCAAGCTTTCCGGCTAGCTGCCGCTGGAGGCACAGCCTTCGAATGCAACCCGCGCTGGGGTCAACGAGCAGAATCACATAGCTGGTGGTGGATTGCCAAACCCCTCAGCCGCCTAGCAGCACTAGCGCCTGGCACGATCCCCCACGTCGTTGGCGAAGAACTGGCGCTATACACGCTTTCGCTCTCCACCATGACACATCACGGAAACCAGTTGCGCGCGTGGATCTCTCCACGCCCACTGGCAGCGCTACAAACTCCACGCTGGTTAACACTCCGAGCGACAATACCCGCACTCCTCGAAGCCGATCCTGCGCACCAGCCAGAGCTGCTCGTTACACCCGGCGCTGACCTCAATCCTGGTATGCCCTGGTTGCGAGCACCACGCTCTCTGTGGTCGGAGGGAATCGATCATGAGCACCCGCTCGGCCGCGTACGTAAGCTCTTCAAGGCGATGGCGGAAGAGGCTGAGCGGGACCTCGACAGCGACAAGCGGGTGCGCCAGGGACTAAAAGATGGCACTCTTCTGAGCTCCGAGCATATTGCCGAGTTAGAACGAGATCGAGCGTTCTGGAGTCGTGCTGCGGAGGCGCATCAATGGCGCCTTTTCTGTTGCCCTGACGGTTCGCAGGGCCAAGTGGTCGCAACAAACCTACAAGCGGTCCGTACTCGGAGCGGCATCGTGCTCTGCTGGCATGCCACTCTCGTCATCCGCCGTGACGAGCCGATGTCACTTCCCTACGCGGTGGTACTCGAAGATGGTCGCATCATCGATGATATTAGGATGCTGCCCCTCGAGGACACACCCTTTCGTGCAGAGGGAATGGATCCGACGTCGGATATGCCCTTGCTCATCATCGAGGATCCCCAAGCCCATGGCAGTGAGGTCTGGTGGTCAGGCACAGACGGCGCCCCATTGATGAAGGCCAGTCAAGCGCAATCACTCGTGACATTGCTCTTCGGACCACAGCCGCGCGTGGTTGGGCCAGTTTGGCAATTCCAACGCCGTGCTCGAGATGGTGAAGGGATTCCCCACGGACGGACTGCCCCCGGATCGAGTCTCCGTCATCAGTTGTGGTGGTTCCTCTGCAACCCCGAAGCTTGGTCTAAAATAGCGGCCCAAGATCCACTCTGGTTGAACGGCGAGCCCCCGTGGTCCGATCCACTCCGAGACGTCCTCATCGCCAGCCGTCCCCTCCCCCCGGATGTACTGGATGATCCCCAACGATGGCTACCAAAAGACTTCGACCCGACGGTCAGCTTCAACTTACGCCGCATTTCTGGATTCAACCACCCCGCTCGCAAGGCTTGGTCCTGTGTCTGCGGAGAGACTCGTGGGCCTGAGCGTGCGTTCGACCACTGTGGAATTTGCAACACTGCCGTCGGTCACAGGCGCATCGCCGCACCTCGGCTCGAATATCATGTATTCTCCCGAGGAATCGTTGTACTCCACCCCTGGCGCAAGATAGAGGCCGCCGCAGTGCTCGGCTTGACACAGGAAGAATTTGAAGACCGCCTCGCAACCCAGTCTGTTTCCGAGTTGCTCGCAGAGCTCCGTCACGTCTGCGACCAAGATCCACGCCAGCGGTTGATGGCCCGCCTACTGGCCGATCGCGAAAACCAGCGCCAACTCGGCCTGGGTCTCTGGGCCCTCGACCGCGCGCTCGATCGCGAGTCAGATCTGTGGGGCTATCTAACAGTTGACCTTGCCCGCTTGCCCTTCTTACCATGCGAAGCCATGCCTCTATGGCTTCCATTCGGTGCTCCGCAGACCGTTAAGAGCCCGCTCGCGCACGCATACCGTCATCTTTCAGACTGCCTGGTTCGCTATCACCAGATTACAGTCCTCGGCACTCACTGGCTGGTCGATATAGCATTGCGTTCCGTGCAATCTGCAACCGACGCGCTCTTCGGCGATCCCGATAAGAAAGCTACAGGTGAGCCACAAAACCTCGCCGCTCTGATCTCGCGCTTGTGGCCGCTGAGTCGTCCACCTCGGCTCCGGTCGCTATTGCCTGGAGCGATCCAGTTGTTCGGTCTCTCCATTGCCTTCGATGATACAACCTCTACTCAAACAATCTGCTTGCCGAGTGTCCGGCGACCTCCCGAACGTCTGATTTGGCCCGCCCGGGATCTCCCGCCAAAGGACCTTGACGAGCCTGACTGCGCTCTCGGCGAAGACGATCTAGAAGACGAACAGGCACACGAATTCGAGGTCCTCGTCGAGCCCTCACGCACCAGCACACCTGTGTTGGGAGTAGTGCTCCCCGATGGGCCTCAGTGGATACCTCCATATCCTGTCACTGCGGGAGACTGGGCGAACCCAAACACATGGCGCCGCCGCAGCGCGCTCTCACGCATTATAGACGATTTGTTACCCGATTTTCTAATGCTGCTACTCGCCATTCCAAGGCCAGTGCTCGATCGCTACCACTTCGGCAGTTGCACCGAGTTAGCGTGTCATCTATTTTGCTCCCTCGGCGTCGACTCTGATCCCACAGAACTCGTCACGCTCATCACCCGTCGAGGGCGACGGCTCCCCCAGCGCTACGTTGCCGCCGTCGAGTTCATGCTGGGTCTCCTCGAAGACACCTTTGTGGGTGACGGCGAGAAACTCTCCATAGCGCGCGCGGCTCTGGCGGAGTTCTGGGCCTGCTGGTGGCGAGTCCCTATCACACCCGAGTATCCACTCGGATGGCGATGGATCGCGCCTGATGGCCCCACACCACAAGCCGGTCAACGTTACATGCCTGCCTTCTCCTCTCGTGCGTGGTTGACCGCATCAACCTCGGTGGCGATCCGTTACCCTGTCCGATGGTTCGACCAAATGGGCTTCGAGCCACATAACTGGGCAAGCGCACTGCGTTCCTTCGCCGGTTATAGCGCTGAGCTCGAGAGTACGCATCGACCCAACGTTAGCGAAGCCTGCACTCCCGACACCCCCCACGCTGAAGCCAGCCGCGCTGATATCATCGCCGAGCTTCGCGCGGTCGAGAGTATAATCCAAGTCGGAGATCTCGGCAGTGCGACCTTTCCCGACGCGTCGCCCCTCAACATCCAGACACCCCTTGCGCGGCCGGAAAGCTTCGTCGTCGAGACTGTGCCGCCAGATGAAGGCGCCCCTGCCACTCCTACCGAGATTTGTCTCCTCGACATCCCACTCGCTCAATGGCTCACGCGCGGACGCTGAACTCATGCCTGACACACAACCTCGCCGCAACCGCACCCTCGTCAGCACCGGTGAACTCCGGTCTGACCATCTTCGCGTGCTGGACCCTTCCGCCAGCGGCATGGATGTTCTGACCGCACCGCCTGGCCTACTGGCGAGCCACTGGGATGGACTGGGACCTCTATGCGAGAACCCAACACGCAAGCTATCCGCCGCGCAAGCATTCGCTTGGCGAGGGATCGCACTTGCTGAATTCGCCCGCGCCATCGATGCCCTCGAGCACTCGGAGGAGTGGGAGGACGCGATCATCCGTTGGCTGCAGGCGTTGAGCTCGGGCGACCTTCGAGTATTCTGCTACACCAAATACGCTCTATTTAGTCGTTTCATCAGCAAGCCCGAGGAGACCGTATTCTGTCCTGGCCCGATCACGCGGCTCAGCGCCGAGCTCGGGCCACGGCGAGAGCTCAAGCTCGTACTTCGTGGCGACCAACATGAATCCGCTCGCGCGTTCTTCCATGATCTGCAGGCTGAGTCCGAGGATATCAGTGCTCAGATCTCGGCTCTGCTCGCAGGGTCTTGGGCTGGCGATCTACTCGATCCAGAAGACATCTACTACAAAGTGCTCTGCGAATATTTTGCGACATCGCTCGACTCCGAGTATACCGAACGAGATGAAGACAACCCACTGCTGGCGGTAATGACCGACTTCCAGCGGGATGCTTACAAACAAGCGAAGGGAATCCTTCGGCACCACGGAGGAGTATTCCTGGCCGATGTCGTTGGTCTCGGCAAGACTTTCATTGCAATCGCCCTGCTCAAACATCTGCAAGACCAATACCATGAACACGCGGTTGTAGTCGCGCCGCCAGCGGTACTACCTGCCTGGAAGGAGCTCGCTCAGGAGTTTCACATCAAGCTTCAGCTGGTTTCGTACGGTAAGCTTGAGGCCCTCGAGGACCTGCGAGATCGCGAGATCCTAGTCGTCGACGAGTCTCACAATTTTCGCACACCGGGCACATTACGGCAACAGCGGCTGCTCGACTGGTTGCGGCCTGCGGGCGACCGCTCTACCAAGAAGGTATTACTCCTTTCGGCAACCCCACAGAACAATCGCCCTCGCGATGTCCTCGAGCAACTCCGCCTATTTCCTGACACCTACAAACCTCTGCACCCCGAGGGTGAATCTCTCGACGATTATTTCGAGCAGGTTGACCGCGGCGGACAGTCGCTGAAATCCCTTCTCCAGCGAATCGTGATTCGCCGTACCCGCAACTTCATTCGTGCCGCCTATCCTAATACTACGCTCCGTCTTCAGACTAGTACGGGTGACTACGTCGATGCACCGCTGCGCTTCCCGACCCGCGTAGCTGGGCCAGAGCAAGCGCTGCGATACAACATCGATCATACATACCCTGGGGGGCTCTACGACAAAGTCCTCGGCGCCATCCGAGAGATGACAATGCCACGGCAGAGCCTCGCAAAATTTATTCTACCCCGCCACGCGTCCGATTCGCGCCTCGTTGGCATCCGACGGGTAGCGGGTTCACTGCGTGGTCTGTTCAAGGCCCTCTTGCTCAAGCGGGTCGAGTCGAGCGTCTACGCCCTCCAGCAAACACTTCGGCGAAGCCGAGAGCGCCTCGACGCCATGCTGCAAGAGCTCGAGCGCGGCGAGCTGTCCGTCCGCGTGAGCCCTCTGGCTCAGTCGACCGCAGACGACAACGACTTCAGTGATTGGGAAGACCGCACGGTCGAGGCGCATCTATTCGATACCGCCGCACTTCGAGCGGCCGTTCTTCATGACATTGACCTGATTGACCAATTACTTCTCGGGATTGGCGCTATCGGACCAGCACAGGACGCAAAACTGCATCGGCTCGAGCGCTACCTCGAGGAGCGCTCACCTCGGATGCATAAGACGATTGTTTTTACTCAATTTGCGGAGACGGCGGATTACCTCGGTGAGCATCTCGGCCAACGCTTCGGTGCGACGGCTGTTGCCACCGGCCGCAAAGGTAAACCCTTGCGTTTAGCGCAGCGCTTCGCGCCGTGTGCGAACCGGGTGACGCTGGAGGACGGAGATGAACTCGATCTTCTGATCTCTACCGACGCTCTCAGTGAAGGTGTCAATCTCCAAGATGGCGACACGCTCGTCAACTACGACCTCCACTGGAATCCCGTCAGGTTGATTCAGCGCGCTGGACGTATCGATCGAATCGGTAGTGACAACGAGGAAATCCACATCGCCAGCTTTCTGCCTGAGTGTGGGCTTGGCGTCCATCTCAAAATTGAAGATGTCATCCGCGATCGCGTCGCGGATTTCATGCGTGTTTTCGGTGACGATTTCCACGTCTTGCCTGACGAGGAAAAGATCGAAGTCGATGGGGTGCTCGAAGCATACAGCGGGGCTGCGTTCGAGCGTGCCGACGCCGAGGACGACGTCGATGGGTTGAGCCGACACTTCACCCGAATCTCCGATCTGCGTCAGAGTGACCCAACCCGCTTCGCCCACATCCGTGCGCTGCGCCCTGGCCGCCGTGCACTCTCGAGTTCGCCACGACCGAGCATAGCGGTGCTACGTGCTGGGTATAACTGGCGATTCTATGCCACGGGTCACTCCGGGAGCGATATCTTCCCCGTCGATGACCGGGTCGCTCTGGATTGGCTGTATGCCCATGCCCAAGCCGGTCGCTTCACGCACGAGAACATCGCAACGGAGTTGATGTGCTTACGCGATCTCGCGCAATCAGCTAGCGATCGATTCGAGCCCGAGGCCGAGCGTCTCCGCTTGCAGCGGAGCCGACCCCGGCTCGAGGCCGCCGAGGACTGGGTTCTTGCGACCTTGCATCGCCATGTGGAGCAGGCGCCAGAGTGTGAGCCAGAGATCGAGTCCATCCGAGAATGGATTCGTCGCGGTCGCTACAAGCAACACCTGTTGAAGGTCGCTCGCCATTGGAAGCGCGAGCGACTCAGCCCCATATCGGTGTTTAGCGAGATGACTCGTTTGCTGCGCATGTACCCCATCGGTGAGGAGGTGCTGTCGGACGAGCTCCAGATCGTGGGGGTCATGGGTTCCAGCGATCGTCGTTAGACCGCTAAGACGCTCGACGTCTGCGGCGATGCCTCAACGATTTGTTCGGCGCCACCATCGCATCTGACACGGCGGAGGGGCGGTTAGTCCGAGGAGGACATCAGAGCACGTCCCACGTGTTGGTTGGGCACCAGTCTCGCGCTTCGCTATCCTCTCCTCGCCATGTCGGAGCCCGCGCGTCGCAACGCCACCTACGCGGACGTCCTCGCCGCTCCCGAGCACATGGTCGCTGAGCTGCTGGCTGGCGAGCTGCATCTGCTGCACCTCGGCAGCAACGTGTTGGTCCCGGACCTCGG
>CBFGLP010000886.1:0-3386 GCA_965649595.1 uncultured Myxococcales bacterium
CGGTCGCGACCGAGCTGCCGGTCAGCGGCTCGGTGTTCTGGTTGCCGATCACGACCGTACCGTTGGCGCCCATCGCCGCGAGCCGGGGCCGACCGCCGAGGCGCGCGTTGATCAGCGACCGGTCGTGCTCGTCGACGCCACCGACCGCGTAGACCAAAGGTCGCGGCGACTGGTCGAACGCGGGGAGCCGCCCGGGCTCGGCCGACGCGAAGCCGAGCGCCACGCACTCCTGCTCGCTCGGGGCCTCGAGCTCCTCGAAGCTGGCGGGCGCGAGCGGGCCGACGTGATCCTCGGGGCAGCCCTCGTCGGAGTTGTTGCCAGCGGCGACGAATACCAGCGCACCTTGGCACGACGCGTACTGCAGGGCCGCTTGCAGCGACGCGCTCGGTCCACGCGTGGGATCGTTGGTGTATTGAGTCACGCGCTCCCAGCCGAGGCTGAGGTTGAGCACCAGCCGGACCGGCGCGTTCAGGGGATCGGCGACGTTGGTCTCGCGCCAGCGCTCGACGGCCTCGTAGATCGCTAGCGCGGTGTCACCTTGGGTCCCGTGCTGACCACCGACGACCCAGTCGGGGCCCGAGGCCCAGTCGTTGCGCGGCATCGCCAGCGTGTGGTCGATCCACTGGGTGCAGGCCGGATCGCTGTCGGGGCAGGCGATGTCACCGATCATCGCGGCCATGAACAGGCCGTGGGCGTTGGCCGGGGTGATGGCGTTGTCGACGGCGTGCTGCGAGACCGTATCGACGACGGAGATCGCGACCGGGAGTCGCTTTTCGCTGGTTACACCGAGAGCATCGGAGCTGACCCAGTCGATGTTCGCTCGAAACGCATCGTGCAGCGCCACGCCGACCTCTGAGTCGAGCAAGTCACCCTGGGCGAACTCGCCGCGGCAGTCCGACGCGATCGACTCGATGCGCATGCCGGGGTGTTGATCGATCGCCTGCAGCAGCGACTGGTACTCGTGGAGCTCGGGCAGGCCGTTTTGATACTCGTACATGCAGTAGCGGCGCAGCTCGTCGGGGGGCGCGTCGGCGAGGCCCGCGACGCCCGGCGAGCCCTCCTCGAACATCGTCTTCCAGACCCAGCTCGAGGGGACCATCTCGTCGAGATCGCAGGAGTCCGCCTTCGGGTCGTCGAGGATCCCGATCACCCGAGCGGTGGGGCAATCGATGACGTCCGTCAGGGTGTAGATGGGGGCCGCTTGCGGACCAGCCTCGGACTGGACCCCGAGCGCGTCGGCGGGTGCGTCCACACCTTCGTGCTCGTCGGCGGCGATCAGCTCTTCGTCCTCTACAGCGCAAGCGCCGAGCAAGAGCGAGCACACCAGCACGTAATTGAAGTTCCTCATCATTCCTCTCCCTTTTCCCAGGGCCGGATGGACCGGCCGCGCTCACCAGGTGTGTGCCTCGCGAGGCTCGGATGGATTAAGCCGATGAGAACTTTTTTCTTGACCAGACTGCGAGAGCGCTGCGACCGCTGGCTGCATACGTAGCTGGCAACATCGCTTGCTAGAGCGGTCGCTCTACGAAGCTCCGCGGATTCGTGCCTGCAGCTGCGCAGCCCACTGGTCGAGGTTACCCAGCGTGCTGTCGAGCTCGGCGGGCGACTCCGCCAGCTCGCGCAGCTGCTCGGCGAGCAGCTGGCGAGCCCGCCGGATTCGACTCTTGGTGGTGCCGTGCGGGATGTCGAGCACCTGGCTGATGTCGGCGTCGGACATCTGCTCCCAGTAGTGCAGCTCGAGCACGACCTGGAGATCGAGCGGCAGCCGACGCAGGGCCTCGAGCAGCAGCCGCTGCTCGCGACGAGACGCGACCACCAGGCTCGGCGTGGGATCGAGGTCGTGTGCGGTCACGGTGCCGATGTCGAAGCGGGCTCGCTCGCTCGCGCGGGCGCGGTAGTGCTGCCAGAGCTGCCGGTAAGCGACGCCCAAGATCCACGTTCGAAAGCTCGAGTCGCCGCGGAAGCGCTCGACCCCTTCGAGCGCGCCGAGGAAGGTCTTTTGGACCAGGTCCGGCGCGTCCTCGCCTGCTTTATTGCGGAAGAAGCGGTCGACGGCTTCATAGTGACGAGCGAACAGGCGCTTGCCGGCTTGCTTGTCGCCAGCCCGCCAGGACTCGAGCAGCTCGCCATCGGTGGTCATGGCGGCAGTGTAACACGGTTGTGCGCGGAGCGAGGCCGGGGCCTCTGTTTACCTCCGATTGCTCGCAAGCGCTGCGCGAGCGAATTCTCGTAGCGAAATACCTCGATGGTGGACAGTGCCGCGACGAGCAAATTGGGTATATTGATACATGAATGTCAATATGACGATTGCTCAAATGCCGACACCACGAGAGCCGACGATTGCGATTGCATCAATCGTGTCGAGGCCACTACGCGGAGCGATTTAGCGCTCGGCTCGGCTCGGGTGACGTCGCTCATCGACGTCCAGCGGGCCTTTGTCCTAAGCTCGCTCTGCTCGACCATGACGTCCGAGGACACGACCAGCTCGGCGGAGGGATCGAGTCGCGCCGACCGAGCTGAGCCGGCGCTCCCCGAGGCCTTCGACGAGACGCTCTCGCAGAGCCGGCCCGCGTCGTCGGGGTCCGACGACCCTAGCTCGAGCTCCTGGGCGCCCGAGCGCGAGGACGTCGAGGTGCTCCGTCGCAAGGCCATGGTCGCGGCGGCGCTGTTCGACGAGCCGCTCACGCCGATCAAGATCGGCCGCTACACGATCGTGCGCGAGCTCGGTGCAGGCGGCATGGGCGTGGTCTATGTCGCTTACGACGAGCAGCTCGATCGCCGCGTCGCGGTCAAGCTGCTGCGCTCGGACACCGACAGCAAGGCGCAGCTTCGGCTGCATCGCGAGGCCCAGGCGATGGCTCGGCTCTCGCACCCCAACGTGGTCACGGTCCACGAGGTCGGCACCTTCCAGGGTCAGGTGTTCGTGGCCATGGAATTCGTCGAGGGCCAGGATCTCCGCCGGTGGTTGACGGCAGAGCAGCGGAGCTGGCGAGCGATCGTCGACGCGTTCATCCAGGCCGGCGAGGGGCTCGCGGCGGCCCACGCCGCGGGCATCGTGCACCGCGACTTCAAGCCCGACAACGTGCTCGTCGGCAACGACGGTCGACTGCGGGTCGCCGACTTCGGCCTCGCGCGAGCACCTGACGTGTTCGTGAGCTCCGCGAGCGTGACCGTGGACTCGACCGACGCCGACACCCAGGTCGACGCGACGCCGAGCGATCCGGCTCAGTCGATCCACGAGCATCGCACGCCGCGGCTCGATGACCCGCTGACCAAGACCGGCGCTATCATGGGCACGCCGGCCTACATGGCGCCAGAGCAGTTCGAGGGCGCCCGAACCGACGCCCGCACCGACCAGTTCAGCTTCTGTGTCGCGCTCTACGAGG
>CBFGLP010000887.1:0-3006 GCA_965649595.1 uncultured Myxococcales bacterium
GTCGTGTCCGACGGCATGGGTGGCCACGCGTGCGGCGAGGTCGCGAGCCAGATCACGGTCGAGGTGATCGGCGAGTTTTACAAGCGCACGGCCGCAGAGCAGGGTCGGACCTGGCCCTTCCGCATCCCGCAGGTCGAGATCGAGCGCAACCGCATGGCCACGGCGATCAAGCTGGCCAATTCGAAGATCTTCGAGGCCGCCGCCGCCGACAAGGAGAAGAAGGGCATGGGCTGCACGGTCGAGGCGATCTTCTTCACCCAGGGTCGCTTCTACATCGGTCACGTCGGCGACAGCCGCGTGTACCGGATCCGCTCGGGCACCATCCAGCAGCTGACCGAGGACCACTCGCTGCTCAACGACTGGAAGCGAATGAAGGATATGACCGGCGAGGAGATCCGCAATTTCCCGCACCGCAACGTGGTCGTGCGCGCGCTCGGGCTGTCCGAGCTGGTCGCCGTCGACGTGGTCATCGACGAGTACAAGGTCGACGACATCTACCTGATGTGCTCGGACGGCCTCAACGACATGCTCGAGGACGAGCAGATCCTCGCGCTGGTCGAGCGCGGCAAGAAGCGGCTCGACGGCGCGTGCACGGCCTTGATCGACGCAGCCAACGAGAACGGCGGCAAGGACAACGTCACGGTCCTGCTCGCCCACGTGCTCGACGCGTGACGGCCAGGCGAGCCCGACGATGACCATCGAGCACGAGAGCGACCTCGAGGCCCTGCGCTCGATCGGCCAGATCGTCGCCCGCTGCATGAAGGTCATGGCCGAGTCGATGCGGCCGGGCATGACGACCGCCGAGCTCGACGAGATCGGTCAGCGCTACCTGAGCGAGCACGGCGCGACCTCGGCTCCGCGAGCGACCTACGACTTCCCGGGCACGACCTGCATCTCGGTCAACGAAGAGGTCGCGCACGGCGTCCCGGGCGAGCGGGTGCTCTGCGCGGGCGACCTCGTGAACATCGACGTCTCGGCCGAGCGCGACGGCTACTGGGCGGACACCGGCGGCAGCTTTCCGCTCGGCCTGGTGCCCGCCGAGTGGCGCCGGCTGTGCGCGAGCGCTCGCCGGGCGCTCGACTCGGCGATGTCCAAGGCCCGGGCAGACCGGCCGCTGCGGGGCATCGGGCGGGCGATCGAGCAGGAGGCGACGTCGAGCGGGTTCTCGATCATTCGCAACCTCGGCTCGCACGGGGTCGGCCGGGCGCTCCACGAGGCCCCGGCGTTCATCCCCGGCTTCGATGATCCACGCGAGCGCCGGACCTTGAAGTACGGCCAGGTGATCACGATCGAGCCCTTCTTGACGACCGGCGACGAATGGGTCGAGACCGCCGCAGACGGCTGGACGCTCTACAACCGCGCCGGCAGCCGATCCGCGCAGTTCGAGCACACGATGGTGATCACGCGCGGCCGGCCGATGATCATGACGCTGGCGTGAGGCTGGCTCAGCGTGAAGAGGCGCCTCCCCAGTTGGGAACGGCCGCGACGGCTTCGCTGGGTTGGGCGTCCAGTCGAAGGACCAACCTCAATCGGAAAAGGCCGCGGAGCGGCCGAAGAATCAGTCTGTCGTGAAGGAGGGGGTCCCGACGTATCTGAAGGCTAAGTTGTCGGAATTACAAGGGGTCTTTCCCGGGACCCTTTTTCGTCTCCACGCGGTCGCCAAGTCGCCGGTCGGACGGCTCTTCGAGCAGGTTGACCGCGTCCCGGAGTGCCCGGGGCGACAGGTGCATGTACCTCTGGGTGGTCTCGATGTCCGCGTGCCCCGCGAGCGCCTTGATCTCCATGATGTGTGCGCCTCGCATCGCCAAGTGCGAGCAGAAGGTGTGCCGCAGCGTGTGCGGCCCCTTCACCGGCAGGCCCGCCTCCGTCTGCACCCAGCCGAGCCACGTGCGGATCGTGGTGCCCTTCGGTGGCTCACTGAGATCGTTCAGCAGGACGTTGCCCGACGCGTCGGCGTCCTCGCCCTGCTCGCGCCGATGCTCTCGCAGCGCTTCGACCAGCCGCATGGTCATGGGCACCGTACGGATCCGGTTGCTCTTCGGGATCACGATCACGCCGTGCGAGTAAGCTCGCTCGACCGTGATCAGTCGCCGATCGAAGTCGATCGACTCCCACCGCAGCGCCCGGATCTCGCCGCAGCGCAGCCCCGCGTCACCGCCGAGCAACAGGACCAACCCCGCACGCGGATCGACGTGCCGAGCCGCCGCGCGAAGGTTGTCGTACACGTCGAAGTCGTAGAACTCCATCTTGGGGTCCGACGTCTTCATCCACTTGCACGCGATCGGCCGCTCGGCGATCACCCGCAGCTCCTTCGCCGCCGTCAGCGTCGCGTTGAGCAGCGCGAGCACGTTGTTGACGGTCTTCGGCGACAGGTGGGCCATGGCAGCCTTGATGTCGACCTCGTCTTGCGGGGTGAACTGGTCCAGCCGCCGATCCCCGAAGGCTGGGATCAACCGACCCCGAAAGAGCCTCTCCTTCGAGTAGACGGTGTTGGGCTTCTGCCGGTTGGCTCGGCAGTACTCGATGTACTGGGGCACGAACTCGGCCAACGTCGGGATCTGCTTCTCTTCCTCCTTCGGCTCGGATGCCGCCTTGCTGCGCTTTTGGGGTGGACCGTGCTTGAGCAGGTGACGCTCGCGCAGTCGTGCCCACTCCTTCGCCTCGGTCTTCGTCTCGCCCGGAGCCTTCTTGCGCTCGCGGTAGGGACGAGGTTGGTCGGGGAAGTGCAGCACGATGTCGTATTCCCAGCCGCCAGAACGGAACGGCCTGATGGTGTAGCTCATGAGGTCCTCTCTCTCGGACCCCAGGGAGCGCGTTCGGGACCCAGCCTAGCAGCCGGGCACACCACGACGCGAGCCCTCGGGGCGGGTAATCCAAAACTCAGCCCGAGACCGACGACGGGCCCGGCAGCTCGCGCTCGTGCAGCCACGCGAGCAACACGTCGCGCCGCACGAGGATCCGCCGCTCGCCGATCCGCACGACACCGGGGATCTGGCGGCGCTCGAT
>CBFGLP010000888.1:0-1701 GCA_965649595.1 uncultured Myxococcales bacterium
ATCGTCTACCGGGCCTTCTTCAAGGATCCGCCCGACGAGCACCATGATGATCACGGCCACGGCCACGGTCACGGTCACGGTCACGGTCACCACGACCACGGCGAGGCCCCGGCGCCGATCGTGATCGCCCTGACCTGCACCGCGTTCGGCACCTTGTTGATGTTCTTCCAGCCCGACCTGTTCGCTGGCTACGCGAGCATGCTGTCCGAGCTGATGCCCAAGTGAGGAGCGCCATGCGGCTAGAAGACCCTCAGACCATCCGCAAGCTCTGGCTCGGCTTTTATGTGGTGCTCGCCGTGCTGGTCCTGCTCGATCCCAAGCTGCTCGAGCTGCTGCACGTGATCGAGCACGACCCGCACCACGAGGCTCACTTCGTGGTCGACGGCCTGCCCGAGTTCTACTCGGTCTACGGCTTCATCACCTGTGTGGCGATGGTCGTGGTCAGCAAGAAGCTGCTCGGCTGGCTGCTGATGCGGCCCGACACCTACTACGACCACGGCCCGCTCGATCCGGTCCGCGACGCCAAGGGCCGGCCACTCGCTCGGACACCGCAGTCGCACGCCTCCGCGCCGACCACCGAAGGGAGCCAGCACGATGGAGTTTGAATTCCCCCCCGCGCTGGTGATGCTCTGCGGCGCGCTGCTGATCGCGCTGAGCCCCAACACGCTCTACAAGTCGATCGCGCTGGTCACCCCGCTGCTCACGTTGGCGGCGATCTGGCTGTTCCCCGACGACATCGTCGTGCGCACGGCCTCGCCCTGGCTGGGCCACGACATGATCTTGGCCAAGGTCAACGGGCCGACCCGACCCTTCGCGACGATCTTCGCGATCATGGCGTTCGGCGGGGCGCTGTTCGCCTTGAACCAAGATCGCAAGGTCGAGGCGGCCGGCGCCCTGCTCTACTCCGGCAGCGCGATCGGGGTCACCTTCGCCGGTGACCTGCTGACGCTCTTCATCTTCTGGGAGCTGATGGCGATCGGCTCGACGCTGGTCGTCTGGGCCGGCGGCACTGAGGCCGCGCGCAAGGCTGGCCATCGCTACGTCAACGTCCACCTGCTCGGCGGCGCGATCCTGATGGCCGGCATCGCGTTCCACTTCAGCGACACCGGCTCGCTGCTGCTGCCCAAGCTGAGCATGGGCACGGCGCTCGAGGACCCGATCCGGATGAGCGTGCAGGGGCGACCCTGGCTGCTACCGGAGCTCGAGGGCCCCGGCGCGTGGCTGATCCTGATCGGCGTGCTGATCAACGCCGGCACCCCGCCCTTCGGCTCGTGGCTGCCCGACGCCTACCCCGAGGCGTCTCCGTCCGGCACGGTGTTCCTCTCGGCGTTCACGACCAAGACCTCGGTCTACGTGCTGATCGTGCTGTTCGCTGGCTGCGAGGTGCTGATCTGGGCGGGCGCGCTGATGACGATCTACGGGATCGTCTACGCGATCCTCGAGAACGACATGCGGCGGATCCTCGCCTACTCGATCATCAACCAGGTCGGGTTCATGGTCTGCGCGGTCGGGATCGGCACCGGGCTCTCGCTCAACGGCGCGACCGCCCACGCGTTCGCCCACATCATCTACAAGGCGCTGCTGCTGATGAGCGCCGGCGCGGTGCTCTACCGCACCGGCCAGCGCAAGTGCACGGACCTCGGCGGCCTGTTCCAGACCATGCCCTTCACCGCCGCCTGCGGCATCGTGGGCGCCTTTGCC
>CBFGLP010000889.1:0-5722 GCA_965649595.1 uncultured Myxococcales bacterium
CTACTCAACTCTTCGACCAAGGGACAAGCCCCCCTCTGGGGGGCCAGCAGCCAGACTGCGAACCACGAACTAGCCCACCGAGGTCGCGCAGCGACCTCGCGGCCGCGCAGCGGCCGTGCGTGGCAGAGTGCAGGGCGCCTGCGGGGGGTTATAGAAGCCGGCCGTGCGTGGCTCAGTGCACGACGCCTGCGGGGGGAGAAAATCAGTCCTCGACGGCGGCCAGCACGGTCTCGTAGAAGCGGAAGCCGACGTGCTTGTTGTCCTTCACCCCGACGGCGAGGCCGTTGAGCACGGTGCCGGTAGACGCGATCTGCTCCCCATCCCAGCCGCTGTGGCTGCCGCCGACGAACATCGTCCCCACGCTTGGCCACACACCGGTATCCCCCACCCCGGTCAGATCGTCGGTCTTCTTGATCTTCTGATAGTAGAGCTTCAGGTGCTCGAGCTTGCCGCTCTGGGCGTGCAGAGCGAGGCCAGTCAGGGCGTGGCCTTCGGGCACAGCGCCGATCCGCTCGTAGCCGCCGAGGTCGGTGATCCGCTTGCCCTCGCTGTTGTACCAGGTGCGCTCGCCGGTGCGGACGTTGGCGAAGCACACCGCGCTGCGATCCAAGTTGCCGCTGTCGTTGATCGTGCCGCCGAAGCCGACGACGACGAACAGGTTGCTCTCGTCGCCCGCGAAGCTCGTCGCGCTCACGCTCCTGAGGTTGACCTTCGAGACGCTGCCGTAGTCCTTCGCCGTCACGCTGCCGCAGGCGAGCGTGTAAGGGCGCGTGCTCGCGAGGTAGAACTCGCTGCGCCAGTACTGCACCCACACCTGCTTGTTGTTGGTGATGCCGATGCTCAAGCCACCGAGCACCGTGCCGAGCGACGAGGCCGGCTTGCCGTCGTAGTCCCAGCCCGAGTGCTGCTTACCGACATAGACCTCGCCGATCGTGCTGTCGAGCGAGGCCTCGTCGGCGCGATCCGAGTGGCCCCGATTGATGCGTTGATAGTAGAGCGCGAGGTGCTCGACGTCGTCGCCCTCAGCGTGGACCGCCAGGCCGACCAGCGCGCTGCCCTCGGGCACCGTACCGATCCGCTCGTATCCTTCCGGCTGCGAGACCATCAGCACCCCGCCCGAGACCCAGCGGCGCTCGCCGCTGCGGATGTTCTCGAAGCACAGCGCCACGCGGTTGAGCTCACCGGTGGTCTCGATGTTGATGCCTAGCCCGACGACGAACCACTCGCGCGGGTCGTCGTCGTCGGCGGTGAACAGCGCGTCCGCATAGTAGCCGTAGAGCTTCGCGCTGCCGACGTCGCCGCCGTCCTCCCACTGCGAGGCGTAGCGCAGCGGCGTATACAGGCGCTCGAATTCGGCCTCGAGCGTGCGCTGCCGCTGCGTGTCGGTGCAGAAGCTCCACAGCGGCTGCAGGTGCCCGTTGGCGAACCCGAGGATCGAAGGATTCTGCTTGATCGAGTCGGCCCACTCGGTATAGGCCGAGCTCTCGGTGATCCCGCTCGAGCGGGCCGCGCTCTGCAGGGCAGCCGCTGCGGCCTCCGTACCGCCGAGCACCAGCAGATCGGTCGAGGTCGACACGCTCTCGGTCCGCGAGGCGGACTCCTGCTCGAACGAGGCGTTGCCCGAGACCGCGCCATAGGTCGCGCTCGCGTTGACCGAGAAGCTGTCGACCGACTCGAACTCGCTCTTCGAGCCGTACATCGAGAGCCGGCACTCGCCACCGACGATCACGCCGACGACCACGTGCGTGCCGTACTTCTCGAACAGCGCGCGAGGCGTGAGCGCCCCGCTGCCCTCGAGCTCGGCCTGGACCTCGGCGTCCAGCACCCACGCGCTCGCGTTCAGCTCGAGCTCGCAAGCGCTGAAGGTGTCGAGGATCGTCTCGTAGTAATAGGAATTGCTGGTCCGCACCTCGCTCGAGAACGACGCGTCGATCGAGCCCGCGAACGCGCCGTAGCTGCCGCTCGCGCCGAACGCCGTCGTCATCTTGCTCGTGTACTCTTGGTAGGTCTCGCCGGCGGTCTCCGTGCCATGGACCTGCGAAGACGCGGCCGAGCAGGTCGTCGTGGTCGGAATGGCGTAGACGCATTCATCATCACCGGGCCAGGTGTAGGTAGTGCGATCCGAGGCAATCGAGATCAGCGGGATGGTGCGATACTCCATATCGGCATACTTGCCGAGAATATCATATCCGTACCCGAGCAAATCGATACCAGCGAGAGTAGGAATCGTGTCGTTCATCGTGTGGTGTCTATAAGGGAATCGCTCCGGCAAGACAAGCAGCGCCTCCGCTCACTGCCGCGCCACCGGCCCCTCATCGATTGGCTAGGCATTCCGAATGGGAACACGCATTCGGGCGAATACCCATGGTTTCAGCCAGTTGCACACATGCTTCATCCACGACCCCAGCCCACCGCGCGGGTCTCGAGCGCGTGCAATGAAACACGGCGAAACACTCAGCGAGGCCAGAAACACATCGAAACACCCCGAGACGCCATCCGACCGGATAGCATCATTCGATCCGCCACTAAGGAAAGCGCAGCTCGATGCCCGCGAGCGCGCGCACGCCCACGCTCGCGTGCTCCTGCACGACCTGCTCGCCGATCGTGAACCCGCCACGCAGCAGCGCCGCGACGAGATCGACCTCGACCCCCAGCGCGACCCAGCGATTCGGCACGAAGCGCAGCCCCGGCCCCAGCTCGAGAGCCGCCCAGGTCTGGTTCGCGCTGCGCGGCTCGGGGGTCGGCTCGACGCCCTGCCCTCGCAGCACGCCCGCCTCGACGCCCACACAAGCAGGCAGCTCCACACGTCCGCGCGCGACTGGAGGCACCACGCAGCCTCGCCCGCCGAGCAGCCAGGCGTCGAAGCGACCGGCCCCGCTCGGCTCGATCGAGAGCGCTCGCGCGGGGATCCACGTGCCGCGCAGCGCAGCTCGCCACCAAGGGCCGTGGACCGCGAGCTCGACCGCCAGCGCGCCCATCCCCGCCTGGATCGGTCCCCAACCACCGCCCCCGAGCAGGCCCACGCTGCCACGGACCATGCGACCTGAGGAATCACGGACCCGCGGCCCTTCGCCGATGCCGAGGTTGACGTCGCCCGGCTCGGGAGCGTCGGGGCGGGGCGCCTCGGGCTGCGCATCCAGATCGAGCGGCTGCGTGAGGGGATCCGGTGGGGCTTCGCTCGGCTCGTCCGGCTCGACAGGCTCAGGCTGCGCCTGCTCGGGCCCGCCGGACCACTCGCCATCGTCCCACAGCACATCGGCGACCCCGACGGGATCGATCGTCACCGCGATCACCAGCACCGCCGCCGAGGCGACCGACTCGCAGCTCGCCCCCTCGAGCGTGCGCTCGTCGATCCCTCGCTCACCACGGAAGCGGACCAGCGCACGGGCCCCCTCCGCCACGCTCAGCTCGACCTCGACCGCGAGCGCCCCGCGAGCCTCGGGCACCTGCTCGGGCAGCGTCGGCATCAGCTCACGCAAGCGCTCGAGCGCCTGGTCTCGCCCGACGCACTCGCTCGGGCCCTGCCAACGCAGCGAGACCGAGGCGCTCTCGTCAGCCAGCGTCGGCGGACCGAGCAACGAGTAGGCGAGGAGGATCGCGCGGCTCATGGTCGCTGGCTCTCGATCCCTACCAGGCCGCGGGCCCGAGCGCACGCCCTTGCTCGCGTGAGCAGGCCTTGCTCCAATCACCCACGCGTGTCTCGACGCTTCAGCAACGCGATCGGTGTGGACGATGCCCCCTTCGATCGAGCCCACCGGGGTGACGTCCCGATCATCGGGGTGGTGTTCACGCGGACGCGGCTCGACGGCGTGATGGTCGGCAAGCTGCGCAAGGACGGCGCCAACGCGACCAAGGCGATCGCCGAGCTGATCGAGCGCTCGCCCTTCGCCGAGCACGCGCAGATCCTGCTACTCGGCGGGATCACGCTCGCCGGCTTCAACGTGGTCGACATCGCTGGCCTGCACGAGCGCCTGGCGATGCCCGTGCTCGTGCTCGCCCGCAAGAAGCCCCGCATCGCGATCATCCAAGAGACCCTGCTCGCCAAGATCCCTGGCGGCGCCCGCAAGTGGGCGCTGATCGAGAAGGCCGGCCCGATGGAGCCTTGCGCCGATCTATGGGTGCAGCGAGCTGGGCTCACGCACCTGCAGGCCGAGCAGGTGATCCGCGACCTCACGATCCACGGCAAGCTGCCCGAGCCGGTCCGCGTCGCCCACTTGATCGCGGGTGCGTACGCCGAGGGCATCAGCCGCGGTCGCGCGTGACCGAAGCGCGCAGCTCCTCGATCGATACGCTCGCGTGGCGCAGGCGCGTCAGCTCGGCCTGGGCGTCCAACACCTGTGCAGGCGACAAGCCGAGCTCGGCCAGCTTGACGTGGAGGGCCCCCCACTTGGTCGCTTGCACCGATGCCCCCAACCAGTGCGCGGCTTGGATCGACTTGAGCGCGATCGGGTGCTCGGTCACGATCAGTCCCTCGATCCCGCTCTCGCGGACGGCCTTGATGCCCCGGCGCCACTGCGGCGTGCCGATCTTCACCATCCCACCGCCGACGATCTGCATGACGACGATCTTCGGTCCGCTACGGATCGCGTCGAAGTAGATGCTCCACAGCTCGTCCGGGATCTCGGCGCCAGAGTCCGCGGCCACGAGCATCGTGGTCCCCGAGCAGCTCCAGCGAATCGGCGCCCGCATGTCGACTACGATAGCTGGACCTTCGCGCGGCTACCATTTTCGAGCGCGTTACTCCTCCACGACCACGTTCATGCGCACGCGCTCGACCAGATGCGCGAGCGTGTCGACCTCCTGCTTGCTGAGCCCCACGAACGCCACCTCGAGCAGGCTGTTGCTGACCGCGAGAAAGCGGGGAAACGCGCGATACGCCTTCTTCGAGGGCCGAATCAAGATTGCTCGCGTGTCCTTGGGATCAGCCTCGCGGGTGACCCAGCCCGCGTTCTCGAGCGCTCGCACGAACCGGCCGACGGTCACCTCCGAGAGGTTCATCTGGCGCGCGAGCGCCCGGGCCGTCATCGGAGCCTTCTCCTGAAACAAGATCATCAGGGCGTTTGCTTGCGCGGGCGTGACATCCGGCAGCTTCTCGCGTTCGAGCAGCTGCTGAACCCGGCGCTCGAGCTCTCGTTGGACGCGAGACAGCTCCAGCGCTGCGTCCGCTTGCTTGCGCCGAAGGGCGATGTGGGCGCGACTCGCCATCGCGGGGGAGCTTGCCCGCCCCGGTGGCCCCGCGCAAGCGGGTGCACGCAACCCGGCGTGACCAGGCGAGCGATGGCACGCCGAACGTCGTCGGCCTCCCGCTCATGGCCGTTGCAGCGAAACGATGAGCGTGCTTAGCATCGTCACGCTGCGTGCGTGCGAGCATCGTCCGATCGCTTCACTCGAGCAGCGCCCGCTCGATCCCCGGGCGCTTCACAGGGATCAACTAGGAGCCCGCCGTGTCCGAGGCCATGATCTTCGACGCCGTTCGCACCCCCCGTGGCAAGGGAAAGGCGAGCGGGAGTCTCTACACCGTCCGTCCCGTCGACTTGCTCGCAACCGTCCTGCGAGCCATCCGTGATCGCAATTCGATCGACACTCGCGAGGTCGATGACGTGATCGCCGGCTGTGTCACCCAGGCCAGCGAGCAGGGCTCGTGCATCGCTCGCTTCGCCGCGCTCACGGCTGGCTACGAGCTGACCACCTCGGGCGTGACGATCAACCGCTTCTGCGCGTC
>CBFGLP010000890.1:0-3577 GCA_965649595.1 uncultured Myxococcales bacterium
ATGGTCACCCCATACAAGCGGTCAGCGATCTCCATCGTGCGCTTGTTGTGCGTGATGATGATGAACTGCGTGTTCTGAGCGAGCTCGGCCACGAGGTCGCAGAAGCGGCCGACGTTGGCCTCGTCGAGCGGGGCGTCGACCTCGTCGAGCAAGCAGAAGGGGCTGCTCTTGATCAGGAAGATGCCGAAGATCAGGCTGACGGCCGTCAACGCCTTCTCGCCACCAGACAAGAGCTCGAGGCTGGCGATCTTCTTGCCGGGCGGCTGCGCGAGGATGTCGACGCCGGTCGTCAGCATGTCGCTGGGATCGGTCAGAACCAGCTTGGCCTGGCCGCCGTTGAACAGGCGCGGGAACAGGCGCTCGAACATCTCGTTGACCGCGGTGAAGGTCTCGGCGAAGCGCTCCTTGGTCGTCGCGTCGATCCGGTCGATCGCCTCTTGCAGCTGGTTGATCGCGTCCTCGAGGTCGCGCCGCTGCTTGGTCAGGTACTCGTAGCGACCCGAGACCTCCTCGTACTCGGCGATCGCGGTCAGGTTGACCTCACCCATGCGCGAGAGCACCTGCTTGAGCTCCTTGACCCGCTCGCGCTCGGCCGCCGTCGCGAGGCCGCGATCGTGGAAGTCGATCAGCAAGGTCCGCAGGTCGGCGTCGAAGCGATCGCGGATGTCGGCCTCGAGGTGCTGGCGCTCGAGCACCAGCTCGCGCAGGCCCAGCTCGACCTCCTGCAGGGCCTCGCGCTCGTCCTCGAGCGAGCCACGCAGGTTGCGGAGCGAGAGCTCGAGCTCGTCGACGCGCAGCTTGGCGCCGTCGTGGGCCTCGACCGCGTCAAACTTGGCCGCGGTCGCGAGCTTGTGCTCGTCGAGCAGCGCGCCGTGCTCGTCGACCATCGCGGCGATCTTCTGCTCGAGCTCCTCGATCCGCTGTAGCGAGTGCTCGGCGGCCTCGCCGAGCCGACGGACCCGATCCCGCTCGCTGTTGATCTGCTTGTTGAGTCGCTCGCGGGTCTGGATCAGCGCGTTGCGCTGCTCCTGCCAGCTGGCCAGCGCGACCTTGACCTCGGTCAGCGAGGACGCGAGCTGCTCGCGGGTCTCGTTGAGCGCCTCGAAGCGCTGCTGCGCCTCTTCGGCCTCGGCCTCGAGCTCCGGCAGCCGCTCGCGCAGCTCGGCCAGCTCGCCCTCGAGCTCGCTGCGCTCGCCGAGCTTGTGCTCGAGCGCGGCCTCGAGCTCTGCGCGACCTCGGATCAGCTGCTCGAGCTGCTTGGCCAAGCGCTCGCGCGCCTGCTCGAGGCCGTGCAGCTCCTGCGCGAGCGAGACCCGATCTTTCTCGGCCTCGAGCACCTCGCGGTTGTTGGTCTCCCGCTCGCGCTCGACCTCGTCAATCCGCTCGGCGAGCGCTTGCCGGCGCTGCTGGACGATCTCGAACTCGCGCTCGAGCTCGGCGACCAGCTGATCGAGCTCGTTGATCTCGCGCTTTTGCTGGAGCAGCGCCGAGTCGATCGCCTTGCTGCTGCCGCCGACGACCACGCCGCTCGGCTCGATGCGATCGCCCTCGAGCGTGACCAAGGTGGCCGGCAAGCGAGCGCCCGGGGCCGCGCGCAGCTGGTACCAGAGCTCGAGCGCACGGGCGAGCCGGTCGACGACCACGGTCTCGCCGAACATCCGCTCGACCAGCTCACGCAGCTGCGGGTCGACGTCGATCAGATCGGTGAGCCGCCCGACGACGCCCTCGCAAGCGAGCAGCCGCTCGAGCTCGGGCGAGAGCCGCCGGGCCGGCTGGGCCGGACCGCGGCCGTCGGCCACCAACGCGCCAAACATGCTCGCCTCGATCACCTCGGGCGCGGGCGCCTCGGGCTCATTGGCGGCCTCGATCGTCACCGCTGGCTCCGCCTCGCTCGGGGCCGTCTCGCTGGCCTCGACCGGCTGGATGACGAGCGCCTCGCCCTCGCTCGAGACGACCTCGCTCTCGCTCGCTTCGATCCCCTCGACCTCGCTCGTCGCAGCGACAGGCTCCGCAGCAGCCGCCTCCGGCGTGGCGGCTGGCGCCTCGCCGCTTAGATCGACGACCTCGATCTTCCCACCCGAGCTCCGCGAGGGCGCGCTCCAGCCGAGCGGGCGCCCCTCGCCCTGACCTTCGCGCTTGAGCTCGCCCATCGGGAGGAAGGTCGTGCGTCCCTCCTCGAGCTGCTTGAGCAGCGCGACACCGCTTGCGCCGGTCAGCGGCGCATCGACCACCACACCTTGCAACCGCTCGCCGAGCACCGCCGACACGGCCGGCTCGAGGTCCGCGGGGGCGCTGATGAAGTCGGCCATGATACCCAGCACGTGCCCAGAGAAGCTGCTCGGCGCCGTCGCGCCGAGCCCCGCCTGGGCCGACAGCTCGGCGCCCAGCTCGGCCAGCTTCTCGCGCTGCTGGATGACCACCTGCACGCCGCTCGGACAGGCCTGGTAGCGCTGCTGGATCTCTTGCAGCGACTGCAGGCGCGAGCGAGTGCGCAGCAGCTCCTTGCGGCTGGTCTCGACCTGGACCTCGGCCGAACGCAGGCGCTCGCGCAGCTCCACGCGCTCGCGGTCGAGCGCGACCCGACGCTCGCGCAGCGACGCGAGCCGCTCGTCGGCGGCGCTCAGCTCGAGCTTCGCCTGCTCGAGCCGCGACGCGTCGACGCCGTCTCCTTGCTCGAGCGTGGCGACGTCCATCGCCATGCTCTCGATTCGCTCGCGGAGGTCCTCGATCGCCTCGGCGCGCGAGAGCAGCGTCGCCTCGAGGCTAGCGCTGCGCTGCGCGGCCCGGGCGTTCTCGCTGCGCAGCCGCTCGAAGGTGTCCCGCTCGCTGCGCAGCCGCGTCGCGACGTCGTCGAGCTCGTGCTGCAGGGCCTCGCTGCGCAGCTCGAGCCCCTCGGCGCCGCCCGAGTCGCCGAGCAGCTCTTGTCGCGCAAGCACGTCCTCGAGCTCCTGCTCGAGCCCGACGAGCCCGCGCTGCACCGCCTCTTGCTCGGCCTTGGACTGATCGGCGGAGCGGCGCAGCCCGTCCTGCTCTTGGCGCTTGAATCGGCGATCCTGCTCGATCAGCTGGATCCGGTTCTCGAGGTCGTAGAGGCGCTGCTGCTGCTTGGACAGCTCGCCCTCGACCTCGCGCAGGGCCGTACGCTCGACCTCGAGCCGAGCCTCGCGGGCGGCCGACTCGCTGCGCAGATCGTCGACGTGGATCTCGAGCTCGCGCTGACGCTGCTCGAGCACCCGCGCCGTCGCGCGCAGCTCGAGCAGCTTGTGGCTGGCGATCCACAGCTCGAGATCGGTCAGCTCGGTCTTGTAGCGCTTGTATCGCTCGGCCTTCTGCGCCGCTCGCTTGAGTGTGCCGAGCCGACCCTCGAGCTCGCCGACCACGTCGGTCACCCGCAGCAGGTTCTGGCGGGTCTGGTCGATCTTGCGCTCGGCCTGGACCTTTTGCTGCTTGAACTTGGTGATGCCCGCGGCCTCGTCGATCACCTGGCGACGGGTCTCGGGCTTGCTGGTGACGATCTGCCCGACGCGGCCCTGCTCGATGATCGAGTAGGCGTGCGTGCCGATGCCGGTGTCCATGA
>CBFGLP010000891.1:0-5312 GCA_965649595.1 uncultured Myxococcales bacterium
CCTTCCCAGATGCTGTTGAGCGGCGCCTGCCGATAGACCCGCGCGAGCACGCCCTCCTCGATGTAGCCCGCGCCGCCGTGGCACTCCATCGCCTCGTAGACCAGCTCGGGCAGCCGCTTGTTGATCCAGAACTTTCCCACCGGGGTCGCGACCCGCGAGAACAGCCGCGCTTGCTCGTCGCTGCTGCTCTCGTCGAAGCTGCGCGCGACTCGGAACGCCAGCGCGGTCGCGGCCTCGCTCTCGAGCGCGAGGTCGGCGAGGACCTGGCGCATCAAGGGTTGATCGATCAGCAGCTTGCCGAACGCGCTGCGGTGCTGGCTGTGCCAGATCGCGTTGGCGACCGCCTGGCGCATCATCGACGCCGGCGCGACGATGCAGTCGAGCCGGGTGTGGTTGACCATCTCGATGATCGTCCGCACGCCTCGGCCCTCCTCGCCGACCAGCCATCCCCAGGTGCCGACGTACTCGATCTCGCTCGACGCGTTGGCGTGGTCGCCGAGCTTGTCCTTGAGCCGCTGAATGAACAAGGGGTTGCGGGTCCCGTCGGGCCGCCAGCGCGGCACGAAGAAGCACGAGATCCCGCCGGGCGCCTGGGCGAGGGTCAAGAACGCGTCGGACATCGGGGCCGAGCAGAACCACTTGTGCCCGAGCAGCTCGTAGATCTCGCCGGGGCCCGAGCGGCCGAGCGCGCGCGCCAGCGTGGTGTTGGCCCGCACGTCGGAGCCACCTTGCTTCTCGGTCATCGCCATGCCCATGGTGATGCCGGCCTTCTCGCTGGCGGGGATCGAGCGGGGGTCGTAGATCGCCGAGGTCAGCTTGGGGATCCACGTCTGGGCGAGATCGGGCTGGTGGCGCAACGCGGGCACCACCGCGTAGGTCATCGAGAGCGGGCAGCAGACCCCGGGCTCGGCTTGATAGAACTGGTACGCGAGCGCCGAGTGGACGACATGGCCGCCCTTCTCGGCCGTCCACGCGACGCTCGGGCCGCCCTGCGTGATCGCCAGCTCCATCAGCCGGTGATAGCTGGGGTGGAAGCGAACCTCGTCGATGCGCTGGCCAAAGCGATCGAAGGTCTGCAGCTCGGGCCTGTGGCGATTCGCCTCGAAGCCCCACTCGATCACCTCGGCCGAGCCAGAGCGCGCGCCAGCTTCGGCCAGGCGTCCGGCGGCCCACTCACCCCCCGAGCGCGTCACTGCCTCGCGCAGCGCCACGTCGCTGGTCCACAGGTTCACGTCCTCGAAGGCTGGCGGCTGGTTCTTGACCTCGTGGGTGGGCAGCTGGGTCAGCGGGCGCAGGTGGGGCATGAACGCGACTCTACCCGCGCCCCGTCCTCGCGACCAGCCAGCCCGAGAGCCGAGCAAATCATGCATGCTGTTGGATTTGCTATACCGAATCCACCTCACAATCACGACAAGCCGATGCGCGATTGTAGGATTGACGCAGCCGGCTGGTGGTTGACCCGAGCAATTTCATATCCTAAAGCATCGCATCATCGAAGCGGGCGGGCTGCGTCATCGAATATCGCGAGCACATCTTCGACACGAGCGCTGGTTGGCGACGGGCATTGTGCGTGACCCCGACCGAGGACTTCGAGCTCGGTCGCGAGCGGCTCGAGGAGCTGCGCGCACGACCCGGGCCGGGCGCGATCGATCGCGAGATCCTCGCGGCCGTGCGCGAGCGAGCGCGGCCCGTGCACGCGCTGGTGTTCCGCGGTCGCAGCGGCAGTGAGCGCGGCTTTTGGCGGCTGTCCGAGCAGCTCGACGACGACGAGCGAGTCGAGCTCGCGACGAGGATCGTTCGTGGGCAGATCGAGACCCACCGCCGGCTGATCGCCGCGGGTGTGCAGGTGCTCGTCCACACCGAGCTGCGAGTACGCGAGCTGGCCGCCCTGCGCTCCGGCAGCGAGACAGTCGCGCGGGAGCTCGAGCAGGCGCTGCACGGCGCCCCGACCGACCAGGTGCCGATCTTGCGCGCGGATCTCGACATTCTCACGCAGCGGGTCACCTACGTGGGTATGCGCTTCGACCAGGCGATGATGACCCGGCTGCCCGAGCTGCTCGTCGCGCTCGAGCGGCAGGATCTGCAGCGGCGGCGGATGTTCGCCGATCTGCCCCGCGTGGCGCTCGACTGACCCGCGTCCGGGCCCGAAGGGCTTTGCATGCGCACGAGCTTTCGGGTAACCCGCTCGCTGAGGGTCGCGTAGGCTCTGCACAGCACGCCCGAGGAGACAACATGAGCACGATCGAACTCACCATGGACAACTTCGAGTCCACCATCGACGGCAACGACATCGTGTTCGTCGACTTCTGGGCGTCGTGGTGCGGCCCCTGTCGCGCCTTCGCGCCGGTGTTCGAGAAGGCGGCCGAGAAGCACAAGGACATCGCGTTCGGCAAGATCGACACGGAGGCGCAGCGGCAGCTGGCGATGGAGTTCGGCATCCAGGCGATCCCGACCCTGATGGCGTTCCGCGACAACATCCTGGTGTTCAACCAGCCCGGCGCCCTGCCGCCCGCGGCGTTCGAGCGGCTGATCGAGGAGGTCCGCAAGCTCGACATGGACGACGTCCGCAGGCAGATCGCCGAGCACGAGGCCGAGCACGTGCACGGGCCCGGGTGCAGCCACGGTCACGATCATGACCACGACCATGATCACGATCACGACCATGGTCACGATCACGGCCACAGCCACGGGGCCGACGACAAGTCCAAGGACGACTGACGACTTCTGATTCTGGAGATCACCTACGCGCCGACGGCCGGGTCGCTCGACTCGGCCGTCGCGCCATTTGAGGCCTAGCAGCGCGAATTCAGCCACGTGGGGCTGACGAAGACAATCAGCCGATGCCCGGATTCACGACCAGGTTGAGCCCGGCGCCGGTCATGTCCGAGTAAGTGTAGGGGCTGACCAGCCCGCTGACCGTGGCGATCACCTGCTCGAGCTCGGGATCGACCTTGTAGGCCAAGCTCGCGCCACGATCGACGATCCACACGTAACCGCCGGCGTCGATGCTGACACCGACCGGCTCGGAGCAACCGGGCAGCTCGATCATCGGATTGACCGTGGTCCCGAGCGCGGCGTCGTAGCGAATCAACCCGCAGGGCTCGTTACCAGCGATCCATGCGTGCCCCTCGGAGTCGATTGCAAGCCCGCGCATGCGCGTGGGCGTGCCGACGACGCCGCGATCGAGCCAGGTCGAGGTCGCGACGTCGAACTTCCACAGCGAGCCGTCCCAGCCACCGAGCCAGGGGTTGCCTTCGGCGTCGAGGGCGATGCCATAAACCACGCGGTTGGCCTGCGGGTTGTCGAAGCGAGTCACCGTGAGCGTGGCGGCGTCGACCCGTACGAGCGTCCCGAGCGTGCCGAGGCCCCAATAGTTGCGATCTTTGTCGGTCGCGGCGCCGTAGGTGCCATGGCCCCAGTTCTGCGCCCAATTGTCGACGGTCACCTCGCCGTCGAAGGCTCCGGTCTCGCCGTCGAGCCGGCGAATCTTGACCTGCTCGGCCGGCTGGTTGCGCCAGCCGATCCACACCTTGGGGTTCTTCGGGCAGCCGTCGGGGCCCTCCTCGCCGCCGTCCCAAGCGATGCCCCGCGGGCCGCCGGTGTTGCCTGCGATCGCGGTGTCGAAGCCGACCTCGTGGAACCACAGCACGCACTCGTCGCTGCCCCAGGGCAGCACGTCGGCGGGGCCCGACGAGGTCGTGATCGTGCCGTCTTGATTGGCGTCGACGCAGCGATCGAGGTCAGCGGCGATCTTGACCACGCTGCCCGAGCGATTGGCCACCGCGACGTCGCCGAACAGGTTGACGCTGGTCCGGGAGGGATCGGGGTTGTCGCCGGGCCCGGTCCGATAGCGCGCCAGCTCGGTCGCCGTGACCGTGTCGATCTTCGAGACCGTGCCTTCGCCGCTGTTGCCGATCCAGATGATCGAGAACTCGTACTCGGGCTCGCCCATGCCCCCGCCGCCGCCATTGCAATCACCGACGTTGTTGCCGAAGTCGCCCTCGGGGATCGTGTCGAGCTTGACCGAGTCGTCGTTCTGCTCGGCGCTCTCGTCATCGTCGGTGGTCCCGATCTCGTCGCCGAGCGACGAGATGCCCTCGTCCATCGATGGGCCCCGATCGTCACCACAGGCTGCGAGCGCGAGCAGGATGGGCAGGGCCGGCGCGAGGAGCCGAGCGGTGGGGCGAAGCGTGGCGTGGTCGTGCATTGGCATGGTTGCGCGGGTCGAGTGTCGCGCAGCATGCCATGCGGCTCGGTCAATCAGGTAGCTCGAGCAAGAATCGTGACGCTTTCGAGAGTGTCACGATTGCCGGTGCTCGAGCTCACGGTTCGATATGCGATGGCGCCCACCAAGGTGACGGCGGCAAGACCACCTCGCGCGTGATCCAACCCGATTGCAGGGCTACGCTAGACTCGTCGTGGGCGCGGCGATCGTCGACCCACGCCTCGTCGACGCGGCTCGCCCGAAACGCGATGTGGTCGCGCAGCTCTCGGTAGGCGGGGCGCGGGTTGGGGTAGTCCCAGGCCGCACCGAGCGAGCGTCGCGAGCCCTTCGGCCCGGACGGGCCGAAGACGTCTACGACGAGATCGAGGATCCGCGCCCGACCCTTGAACTCGCACCACATCGTCCCCCCGCTCGGGATCAGCAGGTCGCAGCGCACGTCCTCTGGCGGGATGTACCAAGTCCGCGGGTTGCCGGTCTCGGTCACGTGCAGCGCTCGCGTGGTGTCGGCGATCGTGACGCCCGCGAACACTACCCGAATGCGACAGTGACTCGGCTCGATCCGAGGTGGTCGTCGGACCAGCGACGGCGAGTCGGAGTGAGGCATTGCGTGCTCGTGGCTCATGCAGAGGTTTGACTCGCGCGGGCCGACGCGACCAACCTCGCGGCCGGGCTGCGACGTCGGGGCTCGTCAGCGTGTGACCATCTCCGAGTGGTCGCCCATGCTCATTTGGGCCGGTAAAAGTCGTGGATTACCAGCCGGCCGTGTCTGACCCGCTCTCGTAGGGACCGACCACGACGGGAGTGATCCAACCGTCAGTAGTCGCACGGAACGTCGCAGGCCGGCGCTGATCCTCCGCTCGTGCGGCGCAGTCCACCCTCCGGGAGCTCGGTGGTCCTCGTCGCGCTCGTGGTCATCGCCTGTCCGAGCTCGGGTCAGGATGAGGGCACCGATGATGTCAGCTCGACGCAAGAAGACAGCTTGTGCTGGAACCCGGTCGAGGATCCCGAGGGTTCACACCGGTGATTACTGCGAGATCCTGGATTGGGAGACTTCGATCGCAGAGCGGGGCAATGCACGGGGGAAGCC
>CBFGLP010000892.1:0-6436 GCA_965649595.1 uncultured Myxococcales bacterium
CAATCGAGAAAGGCCGCGGAGCGGCCGAGGAATCAGTCAGACGTGAAGGAGGGGGACCCTGGCGAGCTTCGCCCGACAGGGGGAGCCCCCTTCGGTAGGGTAAAGGAACGGCGACGTTCCCTCCATCAAGACTACAGCTCCATCAGGAGCTGCTGGCCGCGCTCGCGCAGCTCGAGGCTGTCTTGCACCCACTTGATGAAGAGCGCCGCGACGTCGACATCGAAGTCGAACGCCTCGGCGAGCTGGAGCAGGGCGTTGCGCTCATCCTCGACGAGCACGCTGTCGGCCATCGCTGCGCAGACCGCTTGGTAGTAGAGGAAGATCCGGGCCTCGCGGTGCTTCACCAGGCGGGCGACCTCGACCAGGCTGCTGGGCTGGGTGAACTCGCGGCGGACCTGATCGCGCTCTTCGGGCAGCAGCATCATCTGCCCCATCAGCTCTTCTACGAAGTGCCGCTCGCTGTCGGAGACGTCGTTGTCGCGCGACGCCATGATCGCCACGCAACGGGCAACCGCGACCTGTTCGTCGGGCGTGATGAGCTCGGAGATGGGGAAGTCGAACATGGCTCGCCGCGGAGGGTACCGCAGCTGACTCGCGCTTGCCTAGAGCGGCTCTGGAGCGGTTAGAAGACCCAGCCGAGCCCCACGCCCGTGTCATAGATGCCCGATCCGCCCGAGAAGCCGCCCACGGCCGAGTACGAGATCGTCGCGTCGAACACGAGAAACAGGTGGTCGGTCAGCGCGATGCCGATGCCCGGACCGAGGCCCAGCACGCCACCCGCGAACCAGCGCTCGGGTGCGGTTGCGACCGTCTCGTTCGGCTCCCCTGGTCCCCCGGACACCTCGGCGAGCTGCCGCTCGCGGTGCGAGAGCACGAGCCCGCCGTTGACGCGGACCCACGCCCAGATCCGTCGACTCGCGCCACCGAAGCGCAGCTCCGGGACCACGCGAACGTGGCTGCGATCGATCGCGCCGCAGAAGGGCTCGCAGTCGCTGAACACCGGGAACAGCGGGGCGACGTCGACGAGGTGATCGAAGCTGAGCCCGGCTGACACGCGGAACTCCGAGTCCCAGCCCCAGATCCAGCCTCCGCTCGCGCCCCAGCGCACGTGCTGGCGAAGGAAGCGATCGGAGCTGATCGCGTAGCCGGCCAGCCCATACACGTACGCGCCGCGGAACAGCCAAGGCGGCTCGGCGGGGGGCTTGTTCGGCGGCTTGCTCGGCGGCTTGCTCGGTGTCTCGACGGCCAGCTCGGGCTCCGGATCGGGCAGTCGGGCCCACTCGCAGGCGAGGAAGCTCGCGTCGAAGCTCGGCTCGCATACGCGAGGATAAAAGAAGCGCAGCTCGACGCGGCGGTTGCGGGCCTTGGACTCGTCGTCGACGCCTCGCTCGCTCGCGTCCCACTCGCCTCGCGCCTCGACGTGGATCCGCGGATCGAGCTCGGGCGCTCGCGCGAGCAGGCGCTCGCGCAGGTGCTCCGCCCGGCGACGCGAGAGCTCCCGGTTGTACTCGTCGGTGTGATCCTCGTCGGCGTGACCGATCAGGGCCACGTGCAGATCGGGATCGTCGCGCAGGGCCGCGAGCACCTGCTCGACCTGGGCCTCGACGGCTGCGTCCGTGACCTGGTCGGCATCGGTGGCGAAGTTGACCGGGGCGACCCGCGGAACGCTGGCGCATCCGGCCAGTCCGAGCGTGAGCAACAGGGCGGCGCGGACCTGAAGGGACGTGTCGAGGCCGGCAGGCTCGGACATGGCGGCGAGGCGGCGGAGGGCCGCCCGGTGCCCAACCCGCGCGGCCGCGCCAGCTTTCAGGGGGCGAGCGGACGAGCCCGGGCGGTGCACTAGCCTGGGCTCATGCGGGTGGCGATCACCGGAGCGAGGGGACTGATCGGCTCGGCCCTGACCCGAGCCTTGCGCGAGCGAGGCGACGACGTCGTCGTCGTGACGCGGCACCCGGGTGCACGAGAGATCGGCTGGGATCCCGAGCGAGGGTTCGAAGAGCCGGGGGCGCTCGGAGGTCACGACGCGATCGTGCACCTCGCGGGCGAATCGATCGTGGGTCGCTGGACGAGCGACAAGAAGCAGGAGATCCGGGACAGTCGGGTGCTCGGCACCCGCACGGTCGTTCAGGCGCTCACGCAGGCGAGCCCGCGCCCGAACGTGCTGGTCTGCGCCTCGGCGATCGGGATCTACGGCGATCGCCGCCAGGAGATCCTCGACGAGGGCTCGAGCATCACCCAGGGAGGTTGGCTCGCCGAGGTCACCAAGGAGTGGGAGAGCGCCGCGCTCGAGGCCGAGGTGCTCGGCGTGCGCGTGGTGTTGGCTCGCTTCGGCGTGGTGCTGTCTCGTGAAGGTGGGGCCCTGCCGGTCATGTTGGCGCCCTTCCGGCTCGGCCTCGGCGGGCGGGTCGGCAGCGGCGAGCAGTGGATGTCGTGGATCCACATAGACGACGTCGCGCGGGCGCTGGTATGGACGATCGATCACGAAGGCGCGAGCGGGCCCTTCAATATCGTTGCGCCCACGCCGGTGAGCAACCGTGAATTCACACGCAGGCTCGGCAAGCTGCTCCACCGGCCGACGATCCTTCCGGTGCCCAAGCTCGCCGTGAAGCTGGCGCTCGGTGAGATGGGCGAGACGGCGCTCCTGCACAGCCAGCGGGTGATGCCCAAGCGGCTGCTCGAGGGAGGGTTCGGGTTTCGCTTTCCGACGCTCGACGATGCGCTGCGGGATCTGGTCGCAAAGCGATAGCTCCTCGCGGTCAGCTGTCGATTGGTGAGTCGGACCCCGTCACGAGCAGATCAGGCGATCCGGTCGACCTCGTGTCGAGCCCGCCATCGAGGGCCATCGCCCGGAGCCCCAGGGCGAGCGTCTGATAGCGCGTATGTGCCGGCTTGGGCGTCCCATCCGAGTTGAGCACACCGAAGTGGGGCACCATGGCGTCGGACCAGCAGAACCAGAACACGCTCACCACTTTCCCGGCGTAGGAATTGCGCACGAGCTGGTAGACGTTCTGGAGATAGTTGGCCTGAAAGCTCGTATCCGTGGTGTCGACCCCGATCTCGGACACGATCAGCTTCTTGCCGTACGCGAGGTAGCCGTTGAACAGCGCGCTCATGTTCCCGTGCCCCCAGCTGGCGCTCGGCCAGTTGTCCGGCGCCCGCTGGCCATAGGGGTGCACGGCGATGTAGTCACCCGGCAGCGCGCCGCCGAGCGCCGTGCGTACGCTGCCGACGTAGCCCGGGTTGCCGGAAGCGAGCCCGCCCCACACGATCGGCGCCGCGGAGTAGGGGCGGATTAGGGAGACGGCGTCCCTCAGCATCAGCGCGTATTGGTGCGCCGGAACGCCCGGATCATAGCTCGTGCCGGGGAGGTTGAGATCCTGCTCGTTCCAGATCTGCCAGGCGTCGATCTGGGCGCCGTAGTGCTGGGCGATGGCCCTGACCTGCTCGTTGAACGCCGGACGATAGGTATTCCAGGCCGCGTCATCAGCGTTCGAAGCGGGCTTGATGAGCGGCATCGATGCGTAGTCGATGATCAACATGACCTTCAGCCCCTTGGCGCGGTAGGCAGCGAGGATCGGGTCGTAGAACGCGAAGCCTTGCGGGTTCTTCCACTCGACGCGCACCCATCGTACGCCGATCTCCTCGAGCTTCGCCGCCGAGGGCTTGCCGCCGGGATTGGCCGGATCGATGTTCATGCCCCACAGCTCGGGCGCCGAGGTCACGACTGGGCCGACCGTGAAGTTGATCGATGTCGCGTTGTTGCCCTCGTTCGACTCGCTGAACCGGTTGACGTCGTCGACCACCGCGGTCAGCGTGTGTTGCCCCGACGTTGCTGCCCAGGCGCCGCTGGTCGTCGGCACCGTGACGCTCGCACCGGCCGCGAGCGGTCCGCTGACCGTGCCGAACGCGACCTGGGTCCCGTCGACGCGGAAGCCCACGCCGATCACCACGCCCGAGGGGGTCGCAGCGCCGCCGGCGTTGCGGACCAGGGCGGAGAACTGCACGGCTTGGCCCGGGCTGAGATTCGCCGGTGACACGCTCACGGAGTCGACCACGACGTCGGGCAGGCTGGCGCCGGCGACCGCGATCGACCAGCTCCGCGGCTGGCCGAAGAACGCCACGCCGTCCTGCACCATCTGCACGGACAGAGCGCGCGAGCCGGTCGCGCTAGCGGGCATCTTGATCGTGAATGTATAGGTATGGGACTGGCCCGGCGCCGTGGTGGTGCAGGTGTACACGCGCGCGTCCTTTTTGGTGATCATGTAGCCGCCGCACGACCAGTCGATCAGCTTTACCCCGTTGGAGGTGGTGGTCGCCAATCGAAAGGCACTTTGTGCGGGCCAGGTGGTCGTGCCGGTGTTGCGTACGGTGATCTTTACCTGCGCCGTGGCGCCGGGAGCGAGCGAGGACGGGACGATGGCGGATTCGATGCTTGCGTTGTTCATGATGACCTCCGAATCGATTAGCGCTAGAGCGCTCACGAATGTCGTGTTGTCGACGTGATGATCAGCAGATCGTGCAATTGCAGAGCGTGTGGCTGAAATAGTACGCACCACACACGACGGGGCCCGGGTAGCACTGCGAGCACTCGCGCATGTACGAAAGGATCTTCACCCCGTCTTCGCCACATTGCACGTTGGTGCCGACCCACTTGGACTCCTGCCACACGCTGCAGGTGCCGACCGGGACCTGCTGCTCGGGGCTGGAGATAGACAGGTCGTCCGGAGTCCACTCGACGCAGAAGTCGAGTCGATCCCCCGAGATCGAGGTGTCCTGAGCTTCGGACGACTCGGGCAGCCAATCGGCGGGCGCCCATTCGCTACATTCGAGCTCGCCCGCGTGGGCTTGCTCGAGTTGGAGCTCGATATCGAGCTCGAGCTCCAGCTCGGCCAGCTCGGCGGGATCTTCGATGGTCTGGTCGCAGGCGGAGAGCGACAGCGAGCCGAGCACGAGCAGGAGGGCGAAACGGGAGCGGGGGAGGGGATTTGTTCGTCCGTTCATGACGCTGCTTCGGTGTTCCCGAGCGCGTCCGCGTCCACGTCGTGCATGTGAGCGGGCACAAGCGCCAGATCAGACGTCGAGCGTCGGCCCGGTCTTGCCGCTCCCGGTCGGGCAAGTTCGCTTGGGCTTGAGGATCAGCTTGGGCTGGGCCGAGGTGGGCGGCTCGACCTTCGGCGGGATGGTCGGCAGCGCACCCTCGCTGACGCGCTCGGTCGCCACGGCAAAGAAGATCTGAATGCTCGGCTCTTGTCCTTCGCTCGGGCGCGTGCAGGTGTAGATGAGCTTGCCGAGCTCGTCGCGGACGAGCGCGACCGGCTTGCTCAGCCACGTCCCTCGCTCGTCGACTGGCGCCGCCCAGCCGTCGAGCGTCGGGGTCCCGTCGATCGTCACGAAGCGCAGGCGAAGCAGGCTGGCGTCGCTGCACGACTCGTCGAAGCCGTACTCCCACACGCGATCCTGCAGGCTCACGCGCCCGGTATCGGTGACGAGCTCGACCTTCGGAGCTGGGCTGAGCGAGAGCTCGAGCCGGCGTGCGGCGGCCGGTCCACACTCGGAGTGATCGGGTGATTCGAGCTGCTTGTTGGGTGAGGTCGACAGCGTGGTCATGCGGCAGTGTTCCTGCGACGAGGCTGGCACGCAGTGGGACAAGACCGCCACACGTCCGAGCGAGCGGGCCGAGCAAACGCACGGGCTCAGGCTTGGAATCACGACTTGGCTAGCTGTCGGGGAGCCGGAGCCCCGGAGCCTCGGATGTCCATGGAGCAGGGCGAGCGTGAGCCGACCTCGGGGGCTGAAGGCGTCGTCAGTCCCACGGTGGCCGAGGGTGTCGTCGCCGAGGCGAGCTTCCCCGCCGCGCCCGACGACGACCTCGAGCACCAGCGGATCCTCGCGGCCGCTGGTGCGGCGCTGTTCGGCCTCCCGCCGCTGCGGATCGCTCAATACCGGATCGAGCGGCAGCTCGGCAGCGGTGGAATGGGCGAGGTGTTCTTGGCCCGCGACGAGATCCTCGATCGCCCGGTCGCGCTCAAGCTGCTGCGTCGCGAGCTGACCCGGAACGCGACCAGCGATCTGTTGCAGCGCGAGGCTCGGGTGCTCGCTCGGCTCTCGCACCCCCACGTCGTGCAGGTCCATGAGCTCGGCCAACATCGCGAGCGCGCGTTCTTGGTGATGGAGTACGTCGAGGGATCGACGCTGACCGACTGGCTGGCAGGCACGGCGCCGAGCTGGGGGGCGATCGTCGACGTGTTCATGCAGGCCGGGCTGGGCTTGGCGGCCGTGCATGCGGCCGGGCTCACGCACCGGGACTTCAAGCCCGACAACGCGCTAGTCGGCGTCGATGGTCGCACGCGGGTGGTCGACTTCGGGCTCGCGCAGCTCGACGCGGACGCACTCAGGGGCGCCCGCGCGGGCACGCCCCGCTACATGGCGCCCGAGC
>CBFGLP010000893.1:0-10791 GCA_965649595.1 uncultured Myxococcales bacterium
GCCGGGCACGGGCGTGTTGTCGACGGCAACCGGTGAGCCGGCGCGCGTCCAAGTCGAGGTCGTCAATGGCGAGCGCGTGGACGTTCGCCTCGAGATCGCCCGCCGCGACGGAAGGATCAGCGGTCGGGTGGTGGACGTCGATGGTGCGCCGATCTCCAACGCGATGGTCGCTGCGCGCTCGGAGAACCAAGACCCCGAGACCGCGCTCGAGGCCGTGCACGCCCCATCGATCATCCGCGACGCCATCCTCACCGAGACCGACGGGCGCTTCACGATCGAGAAGCTGGGACCGGGACCCCACACGGTCCGCGCGCTCGTCCGCGGGGGTGGTGACGCGGTGTTGACGGGGGTCGAGCCTGGCAGCGACATCGAGCTGCGCGTGTCTGGAACCGGCAGCTTGACGGGTCGCATCGAGGTCGCAGGAGCGGAGCAGCCGACGAGCTTTTGGGTGTCCATCACCGAGCAGCGAGCGGGCTGGGTCCACTCGGAGCTGTTCCGCCACCGCGAGGGGGAGTTCCGCTTCGACTCGATCAAGGCGGGCACCTACGTCGTATTCGCACGCTCGACCGCAGGGCAGGGCAGCGTCGAAGTCACCATTCAAGCCGGCAAGGACAGCGCGGTAGTGATCGAGCTCGACAAGCACGCCGAGGTCGTCGGTCGGGTCGTCTCCGCAACCGACCAGCAGCCGCTCGCGGGGGTGAAGGTCACCGCTCGGCCCGTGACGGGCGGCTTCTTCACCTCGGACGCACGCGCGGACCTACGCAACGTCTCCGGCCCGGATGGCCGCTTCAGCGTCTCGGGTGTCGCGACCGGCCGCGTCACGGTTCACCTGATCCCGGAGCATGCGGGCCAGCTGCACTCCGAGTGGGAAGAGGCCCACGTGACAATCGACGTCACCAACACGGCGGTCAACGACATCGGCACGATCGAGCTACTCCCCCGCTCGCTCGACGACGGCGAGGCCCGGGGCGATCTCGGCTTCGAGGTCGGCAAGTGGGACCACCTCGGCGACCAAGAGGACCAGAAGATCACCGTCGTGTCTGTCGATCCCGAAGGGCCAGCCGCCGCGGCGGGGCTCGAGGTCGGCGATCGGATCGTCTCGATCAATGGCCAAGACGTGACCGGCAACGCCACCTATCGCTATCGGGCGGCGACTCGCGTGCGGCCGGGCGAGGCCGTGCAGGTCGGCGTCGAGGGGGCGCAAGCGATGACGATCATCGCCCGATGAGCTCGATTGTGGTGCACGAGTGGGGGAATCGGTGAGCAAGTCGGTCCCAGAGATCCATGAGCGGCTCGGCTTCGACGAGCTGAAGGCGCAGGGCCAACCGGTCGTGATTCGTGATCACGACAGTGAGCACGAGTGGGTCGCGCAGCGATGGACGCCAGCGCGGCTGATCGACGTGCTCCGTCGAGCCGCGACCGGAGCCCCGGTCGCGGTCGGTGTCGCGCCGCCCGAGGTCGCGGGACGCCTCGGCCCGACTCCCGAGGGGAAGGCGCGAAATTTCGAGCAGGAGAGCTGGCCCTTCGAGCGGCTCGCCAATGCGCTGCTCGACGAGCTCGAGACCAGGGGAGGCCGCACGCTCTACATGCAGTCGGAGCCGATCGCGGACAAGTTCCCGGCGCTCTCGCGTTCGTTCGAGCTGCCTGGCGACATCGCGCCGCGAATCTGGCTTGGTACGGGTCAGCAGATCGCCACCCACTTCGACCGGATGGACAACCTCGCGCGAGTGTTCGCCGGGACCCGGTCGGTGCTGCTCTTCCCGCCCGACGAAATTGCCAACTTGTATCCGGGCCCGCTCGAGTTCACGCCAGCGGGCGCCCCGGTAAGCATGGTTCGGCCCGATCGCCCCGACCTCGAGCGCTACCCGCTCTACCAGCGGGCGCTCGAACGATCGTTGACCGCCGACCTCCGGCCCGGCGACGCGATCTTCATTCCCCATCATTGGTGGCACTCGTTCGCGGCGAGCGGCTTCAACATCCTCGTCAATCACTGGCGCTCACCGGTCTCCGACCTCGCGTGGACCGAGGCTCAATCCGCGTTCCTACAGGCGCTGCTCGGGCTCCGTGATCTGCCCTCGGACGTGCGAGACGCGTGGGCGCAGCTCTTCGATCACTACGTCTTCCTTCGCAACGGCGACCCGACTCGATACGTGCCCGAGCCCGCGTGGGGATTCGCGGGCCCGCGGACGCCGGAGCGGGCTCGCCGGCTGCGAGAGCGAATCCTCCGACTCCTCGCCCAGACCCTCGCGGAGACGCCCAGCGAGCCGCAGAGCTGAGCCAGCCAAGCGACTGACAGTGTCAGACCGTCACCAAGAGCCCCGCCATGATCAGGATGCGAGCGAGCGTCGTGCGAGCCGCGTCGTCCATGTCGCCCGGCAGCTCTGCTACCGTGAACGCGCCCGTGCGGGCCGCCACGAACTCCAGCGTCTCGCGGGCATAAGGTGGAAGCTCGCAGCCGCTGCGGCCCGTCTGCAGCACGATGTGCGTCGGCTCGACCCGGTAGCTCCATGCCAGGCTCGATTCGACGCGAACTCGGCTTCGACCGTCGACCTGGTGCCGGTGAAGCACCGCGAGCAGTCGCGGAGTGTGCGGGGCGGCGTCGGCGAGCGTGCGCTGCTCGAGCCGCCAGCTGCCCTTGGTCGCGTCGTGCTCGAGGCGAGCTACGAGCTCGTCGAGCAGCAGGGGCGCGGGCGCGTGGTCGACCCAGTTGAAGGGCAACGTGCGCTTGGCCTCCGGCCGCTCGCGCAGCTCCGCCAGCGCGGCGTCGATCGTCGCCTCGAGCAGCTCGAAGTGCGTATGAGGCTCGACGGTGATCACCAATTCGGCGCTCGGCCCCTCGCCGGACCGCGCGCGCGACCGGCTGTTGGCCGGCAAGTAGAGCCAGCGCCCCACGCTCATCTTCATGTCGCAGGGATCGGCCGAGTCTCGCACCGACCACTCGCGCTCGCCGAGCAACTGCCAGACGAAGTGCGAACCGCTCTTGGCGACCAGGTCATTTGCCTCGCTGGCGTATCCCTCGCTGGCTATGCACAGCTTGGCGGTCGAGCGAAATGGTGCGTCACCGCGCAATTCGGCGGCCACCTGAGCGGCCCCAGCAAAGCAGCGATCGGCGTTGTCGATTCGCACGACGCCGCCGCTCGCGAGCAGCAGCGCGAGCCGGGCACCATCGGCGAAGCTCAGCGCCCCGTCGAGCTGCGCCCACAGGTCGGCGGCCACCGAATCGCCTGTCTGTCGCGCCCTGACCCATGTGCTCGGGACCTTGCCGGTGCTCAGCCGAGCGTCGACCTCGAGCATCAGCTCCTCCGCGCGCGCGGCATCCTGGTTCGTCCCCAATCGCGCCGAACGTTGCCACGACTCGGCTTCGAACACATCGGCGCTCACCCCAAAATAGGTTTGAATGAAAGACGACATTGGGGGGCATGGTACCTCGACCCCCGCGAGCCTTCAATCACGGATTTGCGTGGACGGGAGTAACACAAATACCGCACGTTCACTCGGGCTCGCGCTCCTGCGTCGAGCGGTGAGGCCGAGCATTCGCGCGCTCGCCTGCTTTTGGGGCCTGGCCGTGGTTGCCGCCTCGCTCGAGCTCGTGCCAGCTCAGATCGTGCGAATCCTGGTCGACGAGGTAATCCCCACGGCCGACGAGCAGGCGCTCGCACGAACGCTCTCGTTGCTGATTGGATTGTTCATATGTCACGCGGGCCTGCGAGTGACTCGCGCGTGGTTGGGGGCGGCCGTCGGGGCCCGGGTAGTCAATTCTCTCCGCCATGAGGTGCTCGAGGTCATCCTCGATCGTACGCGGGTTCGAACGCGGGAACGGAGCGCCAGCGACCTGCTCGCGCGGCTCGAGAACGATCTCGCCGAGGTTCGCAACGTAATCGGCAGCGGTGGCTCGGGGGTGTTGGCGAATGCCTTTCTGATCATCGGCGCGGCCGCGTTGATGCTGAAGCACGACCCCGGGCTCGCGCTGATTCTGCTCGCGCCCGCGCCGATATTCCTGCTCGCCAACTTCGTGACCGCGCCTTATCTGCATCGGCGCTTTCGGAGCCTCCAGGCGGTTCGCGCGGCCAACAAGGGGGCGCTCCACCATGCGGTCCGAGGCGCCGACGCTGCTCGCCTGCTCGGCGCGTCGGACTTTTTGTTGCGCCGATTCGACGCGACGGCCGAGGACATGACGCGCTCGGTGACCAGGACGCGAGCCTCGGCGACCGCGATCGCCAGCACCATGTTGTTCGTCGCGGACACCATGATGCTCGTCGCCTGGTACGCCGGCGCCCACTCGGTCTGGGCGGGTCAGCTATCGCTGGGCGAGCTGCTGATGTACATCGGCTATCTCACGCTCTTCTTCGGACCGCTACGATCGATCTCCGGGTTGCAAGAGTCGTTCGTGCAAGGCTGGGCGGCGATCCAGCGGATAGGGGCGGTGCTGGGCGATCTCTCGACATCAGACACCGAGCGGCGGCCGCGGTCGAGCTCCAGCGCGCCAGCGATCGTGCTCGGCGACGTCTGCTTTGGCTTCGATGCGAGCCGCGTGCCGCTGTTCGAGGGCCTGAGTCTGCGGGTCCAGGCAGGCGAGTGCGTCGTGCTGCGGGGTCCCTCCGGCGTCGGTAAGTCGACGCTGCTGCGTCTGATCTCGGGCCAGCTCAGGCCGCAGCGAGGAAGGGTCGAGCTCGACGGGCACGATGTCACACGAATGAACGCCGAGCAGCTCGGCGAGCTGCTGACGATCATTCAGCAGCCGCCGCTGATCCTCACCGGGACGCTGTCCGAGAACATCACGCTGATCAGCGAGGACGACGACGCCATGGCGGTCTTGCAGGCGTCGGTGTCTGCGTGCGCGCATGAGTTCGTTCGCGCGCTGCCCTTCTGCTACGACGAGCTGCTCAGGGACGAGGGTCGACGGCTGTCGCACGGCGAGCGGCAGCGGCTCGCGCTCACGCGCGTGTTCTTCAACCCGAAGCCGGTGATCTTGTTGGACGAGATCACGACCGGCCTCGACCGCGCGACCGCTCTGCGGATTCTGGCGAACCTGTCGACCTTGCTGGTCGGCCGCACCGCGCTCGTGATCTCGCACGGAGACGACGCGTGCCTGCTCGCGAATCGCGTGATCGGGATCGACGGCACCACCGAGCCCGGAGCCCTCACCGGACCGCTCGCCATCGAGGGGCTCGCCGCGAGCCGGGTCACGAGCCCGAGCGCGAGGCTGCTCGCGCCCACGTCGCTCGCTAGCCACGCCGGACAGCTGCATGTCGAGATCGACGGGGACTCGGCGCAGGCGAGCGCGCGAAGCATGTTCCCGCTCTCGGCCCCGCACCGCGGAGTCGAGCTGAGCGACGCGAGCACGGGTCGAGTCTTGGGCTTCTTGCCGAGCCTCGCGGAGCTCGAGCCGAGCGTCGCCGAGCTCCTGCGAGCGCAGCTGTGCGCGAGCGCTCACAACGTCATGGTCGACGCGAGGATGGTCGGGCGCCGTGGTCTGCGGGTCGAGCTCGAGGTGACGACACCCGCGAGCGTCGAGCGGGTGATCATCGACGACGTCCACGAGGGGATCCGTCGCTACCCTCGCGGGGGGCTGATCATCCGCTGCTCGGACGGACGGAGCTTTGCGACGCCGACCGACGGCCGAGCGCAGCGTCAAATGATCCGCAGCTTGGATCAGTTCGTTTGAGGTCGAAACATGTCACTCTACCCACGCAAGCTGTCCCCCGGTGATTGGCTGCTCCTGCATTACCGAATTCGGTCGTTCGAGGATGAGCCTCCCTTGGTCCGGATAGACTCGACGATCCGCGGAGAGGGCGGTGTGGCGATAGATCTGCCGACGGTCCGGCCGAGCGTGCCACCGCGCGGGCGCGCCAACATATATTGCGCGATTCGGATCGACCGCCGCTTCACCGCTGGCCGGTATCAGATGGATAGCCAGGCCATGATTGGTCCGCAGCTTCACCTGTCCAAGACCCGCGCGACCGACTACTTCGACGTGTTTGGCTCGGCTGTCGCCGCCGATCCGCGTGTGTGCGTGCTCGACTCGAGCGAGCGCGTGCGCGTAATTGCAGCGTTCTTGGCCGCGATGCAGCGCGAGGATCTCGGCCCAATCGTCGACGCCACGCCAGATCAGCTCGCAGACACGCCGGGCTCGGCGATCGGCGATGCGCTCGCCATCGAGCGCTGGGCGCTCGGTCACGAGATCGATCGGGCGCGAGTGAGGGGGGCGCTGGCGAAGCGGATCATTGGCGCCGCTGCCATCACGCAGGTCGAGCGCGCGGCCTATCGGCTCCTCGACATCCCCCACTTGCTCAAGGCGGTAGATCAGCGCGTGGCCGAGGTGCGAGCATGATGCCCTTTACGCTGATGGATGTTCGCCAGCTGTTCGAGAGCTTCTTCTTCACCGAGGTCTCGACGGTTCCGCTCGCGCTGCTGCGGGTGCTCCTGATGAGCGTCGTTCTCACCGACCTCATCATGCTGTGGCCCGATCGCTACATATGGTTCGGTGAGCGCGGACCCATCAATCATGCTCGGTGGCGCGAGATCGTCGGCCGAACCAGGTTCTCGATGTTCGCGTTCACTGGATCGAGCGATCGCGCGGTTACGTTGGTCTTTGTCGTGCACGCGTGCCTGGCGGTCTGCGCCTTGCTGGGGGTCGCCACGGCGGTCACGCTCCCGCTCTTGTTCGTCACGCTCGTCTCGATCCACCACCGTAACATCCATATCCTGTACGGTGGCGACTGCGTCACCCGGCTGCTGGTCTTCTTGCTCTGCCTGGCGCCATGCGGTGAGTCGCTTTCGCTCGATCGCTGGCTAGCGGCCAGCGATCTCGGTTTGAGCGAGGTCTCGGCGGCTTGGCCACTGCGCCTGATCCAGCTGCAGATGAGCGTCATTTACCTGTACTCGTACCTCCACAAGGATCGCTTCGACGCTTGGCAGCGGGGGACGGCGGTCTGGTACGTCGTGCGGAACGCCGCGTTCAAGCAGCTCCCGCTGCCGGGACTGGTCGGGAAGATGTGGGTCTCGCGTCTGCTCACCTGGGCGACGCTGCTGCTCGAGCTCGCGCTCGGCACCGTGGTGTGGATCGAGGAGCTGACAGTCCCCTTGGTCGTGCTCGCTGTCGTCTTTCACCTGGTGCTCGCGTACACGCTGTCGATCCACCTGTTCAGTTGGGTGATGATCGCCGGGCTGACCTCGTTCATCCCGCCTTCGCTATACCTGGACGAGGCTGCGCTCGGGCCAACGAGCGCAGCCCAGCTCGCGACGCCGGAGAGCTGGGAGGTGGCGGTGATCGCTGCCTACCTAATCTTCATGCTCTGTTGGGACATGCCCATTCGGACACTGTTCAAGACCGGCTTCGCAAAGGTCGCTAGCGCTCCGATCATGTGGGCGGGGCTGCATCACAGCTGGAGCATGTTCTCGGGCAACCCGCCCGCGAAGGTCTGGGGCGAGATCGAGGTCGTGGTCGAGCGCGCGAGCGGTGCGAGCGAGATCCATTACTGGGATCAGGTCGGGGGGTTCTCGACGACCAAGAAGCCGCGCTCGGGTCGACGCAGGAGTCACCGTCTGCGCAAGCTCTCCGAGGCCGTCTCCAAGCCGAACACCGCGCTCCATCGGGCGTTCATCGACTATGCGAGCGAGCAGCTCGACCGGGCCGATGATCCGCTCGTAGCGATAGCGCTGGTCAAGGTGTTTCATACGACGGCGGGCCCGGACGAACCGAGCGAGGTCGAGGAGCCGTTCCGGGAGCCAGTCTCGAGCCGCGCTTTCTTCAGCCGACGCAAGATCGACATGTCGGAGCTCGAAGAGACGCTGGCTCACTCGGCGTTCGCGTGGAAGCTGCTGCGGGGGCGCGCGGTCGCGGAGGCGGCCGAGATCGCGCTGCTGGTCGGGATCACCTCGAGGCGCCTCGGGCTCAGTGACGCCCCGGCGCTCGGCCGCATCAAAGAGCTGATCGGTCGGCGAGTGCGCCTCGATCCGCGTGCTTGCGACAGCTTCGCCCGGCTTGTCCGACAGCACCTGTCGGGCGAGGCGCTCGAGGTCTATCTGGCGCTGCTGAGCGATCTCCGGGAAGGCTACTACCGTGAGGCGGCCAAGCAGCCAGCGCTGCGCAAGGTCGCATCGATCGGGCTGGGCGAGCCGTGGATCGTGGCGGCGCCCGTGCCCATGGGGGGAATCCGTTCATGATCGCCAAACAAACACAGAAGATAATCTGGGCTCGGTTGGCCCCCGAGCTGAGCGATGACTTCCTCGAGACCTTCGGTCGCGAGCTCGGTGAGGCGTTGGCCGCATTGGTCGGTGTCGAGGACGCTCGCGTGGGCGTGCCGCGCGATCATGTCGAAGGTGGCGCGCACACGATGATCGCGGTGATCCGTTTTGCCAATCAATTCGCGCAACGCGAGTGCGAGTCCGGCGAGGAGTATCAGCGCTGGATTGGGTCCGAGCTCCAGCGCCACGCGCTGGACATCCAGGTCTGGCAATTCGACGTCACCTGAAGGGAAGGTTCGCTTGCCACTGCCGAATTTCATCATCATCGGCGCGCAGAAGTGCGGCACGTCGAGCCTGTTCAACTTCCTCGCGCGGCATCCCGATGTGGGTGTCTCGGCGAAGAAGGAGGTCCGGTTCTTCGCCATGCAGCATGTCTGGGACCGCGGGGTCGACTGGTATGCGAGCCAGTTCCCCGACAAGCCGGTGCGCGGGGAGGCGTCGCCACAGTACACGTGGTGGCCGTGGATAAAGAACACCCCCCAACGGATCGCCGATGTCGTCCCGGACGTGAAGCTCATCTACATGGTCAGGGATCCTGTCGAACGGGTCGTCTCTCAATACATCGACTGGTGCGACCAGTTCCTCGAGTGGCAGGAGCTGAGCGTCGCGCTCGATGGGATCGCGCGTCCCCACCGATACCTCGAGGCCGGCGCGTACGCGTCACAGCTCGAGCACTATCTCGAGGTCTTTCCTCGAGAGCGGATCTTGGTCTTGGCCGTGGAGGATCTCGCTCGTGACCCCACCGCGGTGATGACCCGCGTGCACTCGTTCTTGCAGCTCGCCGACCATCGAGACCCCGAGGCTTGGCAGCGGAAGCACAACCAGCGGGTCGAAAAGCGCAGGCCCCCGCGATGGTTGCGGCGCTTGGTGACCCCGAAGATCCGCAGGGAGCTGCATCACCCCCGTTACCTGAGCCTCGACACCACCATCTGGATCAAGCAGACCATCCGCCGACTGGGCAGCAAGATCGACGTCGAGCTCCCGCCGGAGATCGACCGGCACGTGACCGATATCTATCGGCCGGAGGTCGAGCGTCTGCGAGCGTTGACGGGCGAGTCGTTCGAGTGCTGGGCTCGGTTCCGCTGAGCCCACCGGACCCAACCGGGGCCGGCGCGGCGAGGGCAGGGTGGTCGCGCTCGATCGCCCAGTATTTATCCGCGTCTTGCGCCCCTGGTATGCTCCCACCATGTCCAAGTCCGGCATGGGCGAACTGGTCTCCGAGGTAGCCCGCCTCTACGACGGCATCGACCGCCTGACCTACTACGACTTCCTCGCCGTCGAGCCGCTCGCCGACTACATCGGCATCCGCGACGCCTTCTACGCCCGGGCCCAGCGCTTCCACCCGGATCGCTTCGTCGCGCTCGAGGGCGAGTCGGTCAAGCGAGCCGTCTACGCGGTCTACAAGCGCATGACCGAGGCTTACAACGTGCTCTCGGATCCCGAGCTGCGCGTCGCCTACGATCGTGCGCTCGCGCAGGGCGAGGTCCGGCTGGCGTCGGAGTTCCGCTCGCGGCGGCTCGACGCCGAGGAGCGGCAGGTCTCGAACCCCTTCGCACGCATCTACCTGCGCTCGGGCCGGCGAAAGGTCGAGCTCGGCGACCTCAACGGCGCGTGGATCGACTGCGAGCTGGGCCTCTCGCTCGAAGAGACGCCGCCGCTGCGCAACCTGCATGTCGACATCGTGCGGGCGCTGGCCGGCCGCTGAGCGCGAGGGTAGAAGTGCGTCGGCATGAGCGAGCCCGTCCGTAGCGCCGAGGTCGTCCGCGAGACCAAGGAGACCAAGATCCGCGTCGCGCTGACGCTGCCGGGGGATTGGATCCCGGCGAGCCAGCGGATCTCCACGCCGGTGCCCTTCTTGTCGCACATGCTCGACGCGCTCGGCCGCCACGCCGCGATGGAGCTCGAGGTCGAGGCGCAGGGCGACGTCGAGATCGACGATCACCACACGGTCGAGGACCTCGGCCTCGTGCTCGGCTCGGCGCTCGATCGAGCGCTCGGCGATCGGGCAGGGATCGTCCGCTACGGCCATTTTTCCCTCGCGATGGACGACACCTTGGTCGACGTCGCGCTCGACCTCGGCGGGCGGCCTTACCTGGTCTACGACTTGCCAGCGATCGCCGGTAAGTGGATCGGTCGCTTCGACTGCGACCTGGTAAAGGAGTTCTTTCAGGCGGTGGTCGTGCAGGCGCGGATGAACCTGCACGTACACCTGCGCGCCGGTGGAAACGCGCATCACGTCGTCGAGGCAGCGTTCAAGGGTTTCGCTCGATCGCTGCGAATAGCGTGTCAGCGGGACCCGGCATTCGCGGCGTCGGTGCCGTCGACCAAGGGCGTGATCTAGCAGCGGCCCATCGCGCGACGAGCCGGCTCCCGATCGCGGCGCCGGGTCGTTTCGACGAGCCGACGATCTCATCAGCACATTAGCGGCATTTTCATCCTGACGCTGATGCAGTTGAAGGGTCGGCGCTAAAACGAATGATGTACGCGTTTACACCGATCGGGTGGTGCGAGGCCCTAATTTGCACGCAACGCACGGGGAGGGCC
>CBFGLP010000894.1:0-6287 GCA_965649595.1 uncultured Myxococcales bacterium
ACCATCGAACGAGAGCTCGGCGCCCACGCCAAACGATTCGCTGACGAGCGCGCCAACCTCTGCGTTGCCTATCGCGAGCAGGAGACATTGAGCGCTGCTGCGTTCGAGCGGAGCAACGTGTGCCTCGACCACGCGGCCGACCGGACGGCGATCCTCGTCGATTCGCTGCTCGAGCCCGACGGCTCGGGCCTCGTCCATGTCGATAGCTTGCTGGTCGACCTGCCCGATCCAGCCCTGTGTCGTACACGCGTGGCGACAATCACGTCTGCTCCGCGATGGTGGCTGGTGCCGACCTTCGATCGCCTCGCCCTCGACCGTGGATGGGCAGCTTCGGCAGCAGGGGACCAGCAATTCGCGCTCGACGCTGCCGACCGGGTACTCGCAGGAGCCCCCAGCACGACGGTCGAGCTCGATGCCCTGTCGCTGCGGGCCTCCGCGCTGCAAAGGAGCGAGAGCTCGGATGCTCGCAATGCGCTACGCGCCCTCGTTCGTCGCGCGACTTCGGTCGAGGCTGACGAGGCGCTGTTTACCGGCTTGGTTCAGCTCGCTGTCTACGACACGATCGAGCTCGAGAACGATTCCTCGGCCCGCATCTCGTTGGACCTCGCGGATCTCGTCACCGAGCGTCTCGGCCGCCCGGCGCAGCTCGAGGCGTCGCTGCGGGCCGCCCAGGCCGAGCTCGCCCTCCTGCTCGGCGACCTCGACGAGGCCCAGCGACTCTTCCTCGACGCGCTGGAGCTGCATCGCGGGGCTGGCTCCCCCCGAGCGAAGATCGGCAAGGTCGAGATGCGCCTGGCCTATGTCCATGCGCTGCGCGACGAGACAGAGCTGGCGGTGGGAATCTATTCACGCCTGCTGGACGAGCAGATCGGCCGGCTCGGCCCCAATCACGTCAATATCGGCACGCTCGAGCTGAACATCGGCATCAGCCTCGCGGACGCCCGGGACTGGCCAGCGGCGAGGACCCACCTCGAGCGTGCGGCGGCCATCTTCGCGTCCGCGCCAGGTGGGCTAGAGCTGACGCTCGCGTCGACGTCGACCAAGCTGGCCGAGGTCGAGACCGAGCTGGGCGACTACGAATCTGCGTCCGCGCACGCCGAGTCGGCGTGGGCGGTCCAACGCGAGCAGCTGGCTCCAAGCCACTCGGAGTATGGCCAGCCGCTGCGAGTGCTGGCGTGGACGAACCTCCGGCGCGGCGACTGGGAGGCCTCGCTGCGCGACCACGAGGCGCTGCTCGGCCTCGAGCTCGATCCATCCGAGCAAGCGGTCGTGCACGAGTCGATCGGGTGGCTGCTGTGTCGACTCGGCCGCTTCGATGCGGCTCGACCCCACGCCGAGCTAGCCACGACCGCGTCCGATCTGACCGTTCGGCTCCACGCAGAGGCGGTCCTCGTCGAGATCGAGCTAGCCGAGGGCAAACCCGTGGCTGCGCTGGCGAGACTTCGAGAGCTCGAGGCGTCGCTCGACTCGCATGACGCCGAGCTGGCAGCCGCGCTCGCGTGGCTGCGCGTGAAGATCGGCAGTGCGCTCGGCTCCCCGAAAGACGAGCTGCACGGCCTCGTGACCCTCGCCTGGTCGCAGGCCGATTTCCTGCTCGGCGGTGACCAGCGGGCGTTCCTGCGCTCGCTAATGGTCGAGCTCTCGAGGAACCGACAATGAACCTGGAGGACGTCATGAACATCGATCCAAACATCATCCCCGAGCCGGGCCCAGTCCACCATGAATCGATGATGCTCGTCCCAGACGAGCTCAGGGGCTTCGTCGATTTCGTGGCCACACCCACCCGGATCGTGCCCGAGTCGGAGCGATCCGCCATCGCCCACATGTTCGTGCTCGACCGCAGGGCGGGCCGTACGATCGAGAACGGCCGGCTCGAGCTCCGCTTGACCAAGCTCGCAGATCGCAAGTTCGATGGCTGTGAGCTGGTCTCGGACAACAGCGTCGATCTGGCCAAGATGCTGCCCCTGTGGACGTTCAAGTCCGCGACCGCGACCCTGATCGACGATCGCCACGTCCTCACCGCGGGTCATGCGACCATCGAGAAGGACCTTCAGAACACCTACTTCTTGTTTGGCCGCACCAAGGCCAGCGACGACCGAGACGTCGAGGATGGAAAGCTCTCGATCCCGCTGACCGATCCGCGGATCGCCCGAGCAGTTCGGGTCGTCGCCATCGAGAACGACAACCCAGAGGAGGAAGGAACTCTGCTGCCGGACTGGTCGATCATCGAGATCGAGTGGCTCTCGGCCACGCAATACATATCGCCGATCAGCTTGGCTGAATCGGTCGTGTTGGACGACCACGCGGAGCTCGTCGGACACTCGCTGGGCACTCCGCAGCTCGCTGCAAAGGTCCGGTGGGTCCGGACGCCCGAGTCTGGCCTCGCTCGGCTGTTCGCGGACCTCGGGTCGGGCGGCTCCGGCTCACCGGTAATCTCGAATGGCAAGGTGATCGGCGTCGTGCGCGGCAACGCCGAGTTCACCAAGGACCAGAGGCGGCAACAAGGCGACGGTTGCAAGCTCGTCGTCACGCCTCGAGCGCACAACCTCCGCAACGCTCACCTCGTCACGCTCGTCTCTCGCATCCACGCCCACCGCACCGAAGGAGCCTGAGTCATGCCCATCCACTACACCATCATCTACGACCCCGACGAGTCCCAAGCGAACTCCTGCGCCGAGGGCCAATCCGTCGAGACCGAGCTGTTCCAGCATGCCATCGTCAAGCACGACGGGAGCTACGTCGAGCAGATCGTCGTGACTTACTCCGCTGATCCCACCACCGGGGCGTTTCCCACTGAGGCGTTCGAGCTCATCATGCGCGATCTCAGCTATTCGGTGGAGCCGATCAGGCGCACCGTGCAGACGACCGACAATGGCTCACGCCACGACCCGACGTCGGACTCGGCCAAGGATTGCTACATAGTGACGTTCTCGGCCCCGACACAGACGGGCGACGTCTTGTTCGAGTTCGGCACATCGTCGACGCCTCCGACCAAGCTGAAGGTCAAGATCAAGCACAAGCCGGGCGCCTTCGCCTGTCCATAGCAGGGCGCGGCCGCCTCGTGAGCCGCGCTTGCGTGGGCGGGAGCGTCGTCGGTGCTGCTCCCCTGCTTCGCGCCGGTGACGGTGTGGGTGTTGCCAGGACAATCCGCTTACTGATGCTACTCGGTCGACGGACGCAGGAGCCCGTCACGAGTGTGCAAGTGCTTGCGCTGTCTTGTCGTTGACTGGGCGGAGCACGACACAAACGGAGAACACCATGGACATCCTGGCAAAAATCATCGATCGGGCGGTCAAGATTGGCCTCTCGCCCTTCGTTCTCACGATGGCCGTTGGCGCCGAAATGACCAACGCAAACTTCATCATGGCGCAGCATTTCGACCTCCCCCTGTCGGGTCGCCTGTTCACGAGGCCGCCCGGTTCCTACATCGATGATGCCCTGAAAGCGCTCAGGTAGCGCCTCAATCACACACACATGCACGAACGAGGATAATCATGTCGAACGCCAACGAAGTCATCGAAACCGTGATCAAGATCGGCCTGACCGGCCCCGTGATGGGCGCTGCTGCCTGCGGCGAGGTCGTCAACGGCTTCGCCCGCCTGATGGGCGTCGAAACCAAGTATCCCGTCGGCGCCCTCATGACGGAGGCGATGAAGCGCCTGTGGGGCTGAGAGGCAGCCCGTGTGCCCGGCGCTTGGTCGTCGCGGCCACGTCGATCATCCACGCGAGATTCCGACCGAGAACCCTTCTCGACTGGAATCTCGCGGTATTCACTGAGTGATGCCGAGCCCGAGCGCGGCGAACGTGCACGAGCGGTTCACGCATCCCGACCATCCGTTATTGGTCTGATCTCTGGCTCATCCCGGCTAGTGAGTTAACGAAAGCTCCCCACTCGATCGATTCCGGCCACGCGGGCATTAGGACGACAGACCAGATCGAGACCACCACAGCGATGATACCCGAGAGGCGCGAGCGAATCGCTTGGCCGACTTTGCCGTGGGGAGAGACGAGAGTGCGCCATCCAATCGAGCAGCCGCGCCCAGCCGCGCCGCCCCCAGTCACTTGTTTGTTTGTACGACTGAGCAGAAGGACGGCTCGTCAATGCCGATGTTGCGCAGTGGCTGCGCCGCTCGCCGCTCGAGCCCGCGAGTCACGGCGTATCGCATTACTCCGTCCAGATATCTGCACGAAGACCAACACACCATGCCGACACCAAATCTGTCCATCACCACCCCACCCGTCCAGCACATTCGCCGCCTCGCTACGGCAACCACGCTGATCGCGGCCCTCTCCGGCTGCAGCCCCGAGGAGTCCCTCGACCAAGGTGACCCCGAGGATGCCCTCTCCGTCGAGGAGCCGGCCACCGGGCAGGCCACGATCCAGACCATCTACGGCGAGCGCGACGTTACTTACGAGATCATCAACGGCCGCGCGATCTTCGAGGGTGACATCGACCTTGGCGCAGTCGACGAGAACGGCGAGCTCATCCAGCTCCGCGGCGCCACGGTCGACTCGTCGACCCTGCTGTGGCCGAACGGTGACGTCCCCTTCCAGATCGATCCGGGCCTCGTGTCTCCGAATCGGGTGACTGCGGCGATAAACATCATCGAGGCGCAAACCAGCATCCGCTTCCGCGCCGTCACGCAGAACGACACCGACTTCATCAACTTCACCACCTCTCCTCCGGAGGCCGGAGGCTCGTTCTCGCCCGTCGGGCGCCAAGGTGGACAGCAGAACGTGCTGATCGCGGCGAACGCCGGTACCAGCACGGTCGTCCACGAGATCCTGCACTCGCTTGGGCTCTATCACGAGCACACCCGCAGCGACCGCGACGATTTCGTCGAAGTCCACTACGAGTGCGTTCTCCCCAACAGGACGTCCAACTACGATACCGACCCCAGCAACCGCCGGGATCTCGAGCCCTACGACTTCAACTCGATCATGCATTACTCGACGGGGGCCTTCTGCATAAGGGACCAAAACAATAATTGCATCTGCCCAACCATTACTCTGCTCGATGGTGTCACGCCGATCTCTGCCTCGAACGTGATGGGCGTCAGCGACATCAACACCCTCTATCGCCTCTACAACAAAGCGCTCGGCGCCGAAGAGGCCAACGATCGCTTCGGGGCCGCCTTTGCGGCGGGTGACTTCGACGACGACGGCTACCAGGACCTCGCCGTCGGCAGCCCCTTCGAGGAGATCGGCGAGATCATGTCGGGCGCCGTGTTGGTGTACAAGGGTAACTCGGCCGGCAAGCTCGCCCCGTGGATGCTGCTCACCCAGTCCGAAATTGGCCTGGACGAGGAAGGTGACCAATTCGGGAGTGCCCTCGCCGTCGGCGACTTCGATAATGACGGCATCGACGATCTCGCGGTCGGGGCCCCCGGTGAGAAGATCGGGGAGATCAGCGCCGGCGCGGTGTTCCTGTTCGAGGGCAGCGCCACCGGTCTGTCCGGGTGGCACTATGTCCACCAGGCGACCGCACCCGCCCTCGGTGTCAACGAGAACGGGGATGGCTTCGGTGCAGCGCTCGCGGCCGCCGACTTCGATCTCGATGGCAAGGACGATCTCGCCATCGGAGCCCCTTGGGAGGACGCCGAGCCGATCCTGAACAACGGCTGGGTGTTCGTGTTCGAGGGCAGCTCCACCGGCGTGGTCCCAGGGATGGGCTTCGGTCAGAGCGCCCTCGAGACCGACGAAACAAGCGACGTCTTCGGTTACGCGCTGGCCGTCGGCCGGCTCAACAATGACTCGTACTGGGATCTCGTGGTCGGCAGCCCCGAGCAAGGCCAAGGCTCCGGCTCGGCGTTCGTGTTCACGGGCAGCTCCACGGGCCTGGGCGCCTTCGACCAGCTCAGGCAGTCCGATGTCGGTGGTGTCAACGAAGAGGACGACTACTTCGGCCACGCCCTCGCAATCGCCGACTTCTCGGGCGACGGCCGTCACGACCTCGCGGTCGGAGCTCCCGGCGAGGACATCGAGTCTGGCAACCTCGTGGATGCCGGTCAGGTGTACATGTTCAAGCCGGTCGTCAACTCGATCAATGGCTGGCACCACTTCGGGCAGGAAGCGGTCGGTGCCAACGAGAGCGGAGACTACTTCGGTGCCTCGCTCGCCGCTGGTGAGGTGTGGAACACCGGCCTCGGCAACGAGGACGACCTGGTCGTAGGGGCGCCGGGCGAGGACATCGAGTCCGCCAGCGTGACCAACGCTGGGGCTGCATTCGTCTTCTCCGGTGGCAGCACCGACATGGTCGGGCGCACCGTGATCTACGAGGACATCAC
>CBFGLP010000895.1:0-6999 GCA_965649595.1 uncultured Myxococcales bacterium
ACCAAGCGAGCACCTCGCGGATGGTCGGTGGCTCGCGCATGGCTCCGACCCGCCTGCTGATCTCGCAGGCTTCCCGTGACGCGCAGGACCCCGGCCAGGACGTGAAGATCGCGATCATGGATGGCCTGATGGGGGCCAAGGCCGGGACCAAGCGCCGGCTCAAGATCCCCGCTGCGATCACCGGCAAGAGCAACCCGCCCGGTCGCCCGGCGATCGGCGACGTGTGGGTCACCGTCGAGGTGGTCAGCGTCAAGCCGGCGCCAGTGCTCGCCAAGGCCGACCAGTACTCCGGCGACCCGATCGCCAAGGGCAAGACCGACACCGGCGTCGAGACCTTCGACTACCGCGCGGGTGAGGGTCCCAAGGCCGAGAAGGGCAAGCAGGTCGTTGCTCACTACATTGGCCAGCTCGACGACAGCACCGTGTTCGACAGCTCGCACGGCCGCGCCGACGCCCTGACCGTGATCCTCGGCGCCGGCGGAGTCATCCCCGGCCTGGACGCGGGCCTGATGGGCGCGCAAAAGGGCATGCTGCGCAAGGTCGTGATCCCAGCCGATCAGGGCTACGGCGACCGCAACATGGGCAAGATCCCGCCGAACTCGCGGCTCACCTTCTTGGTCGAGATCGTCGAGGTCGGCGACGCGCCGCAGATGCCCGCGATGCCGATGGGCCCCGGTGGGCCGGGCGGGAACCCGCCGCCCCCAAGGGGTGACGCGCCCAAGGCCGAGGCGCCCAAGGCCGAGGCGCCCAAGGTCCCGCCCGCTGGCGGGGAGTGATGGGGCTCGTCCGGTCCCGTCGACCGGACAAAACAAAGAGGGCTCGCTTCGGCGAGCCCTCTTTGTTTATCAGCCCCATCAGCCTACTCGGTAGCTCAGCCCTGCGGACAAGAGGGCATGACCGGCAGCCGCCGCTGGTTCGGCTCGCTCTCCCGCTCCGCCAGGTACTCCTCCCACTTGCGGATGGTCAGCTTCTGGAACTCGTGGACCGCGGGGTTGAGCTCGGCGACCGGCGCGTCGTAGTGCCGCTCGTAGCCCTGCTGCTCGGCCTCGACCGCAAAGCCGTCCTCCTCGAGCAGCGGCTTCATCAAGATCTTGTTGGCGATCTCGAGCACCGGCCGCATCAGCCACTTGGGGATCGAGAGCGGGGTCATCGGGATCTTGAGCGCCTTATAATAGAACAGGAAGAACGCCCGGGTGGTCCGCTCGTCGATCGGCAGCACGAAGCACCAGTGCTTGATCCAGCCGTCGGTGTTCGACCACTGGTGCGGGTACTCGTAGCAGAGCTGCATGTGGCCGGTGTCGGCCTTCTCGCGCGGGATGAAGGCGCTGTAGAACTTCCCCGCGCCGACCTGGGTGTCGTACTCGACGAAGACCTTGTCGCCGTCGAGATCGATCTTGGTCAGCTTGGGGTTCTTGAACGGCTCGTACTTGCGGTGCAGGTACGCGTGCGTGAAGTCCGAGACGTTGTCGATGATCATCGAGTGGTGGGCCGCCCAGGTGAAGTCGACCGGCACGGTGACCCACGCGTCCGGGCCCTCGAGCTCGGGGATCTCGGGCATCGCGACCTGCTTGGCCCGCTCGCGCTCGCCTGGGAACAGCCAGATCAGCCCGTAGCGCTCGCGGACCTCGTAGTCGGGCAGCCGGATGCTCGGCATCTTCTTGTCGAACAGCTCGTGCGGGATGTCGACCAGCTTGCCTTCGCCGTCGAAGGTCCAGCCGTGGTAGGGGCACACGATTTGGCAGCCACGCACCTCGCCGGTCGTCAGCTTGAGCTGCCGATGCGCGCAGCGGTTGTCGATGCAGCGCAGCTGGCCGTCGTTGCCGCGGTAGAGCGCATAAGACCGACCCCAGAACTTGACCTCGATCACCTGACCCGGCGCGAGGCGGTCGGCGTACTCGACCGGGTACCAGAAGTTCGGGTTCATGCCGGCGGCACGAACCTTCTGGCGGCGGTTCTTGGCTTCCTCGAAGCTCGGGATGTGAAGCTTGCTCGACATGACAATTGCTCGTTCGGGTCTCGATTGAAGGAACAGACCAATCACTCGGCCGCGGCGTCGGCCGTGCGGGCGCCCGCGACCAGGCGTCCGCGCGAGATCATCCCCTCGCGGGCATAGAACTCGCATGCGTCGTAGATCGCCTCGCGCAGGCTTGTCGGGGAGAAGCCCAGCTCGCGCCGAGCCTTGCTGGTGTCGACGTGGCGGCGCATCTCGAGCACCGCGATCGATCCAGGCGTGAGCCGCTGCGAGGCCTTGGGGAAGAAGCGGGCCAAGGTGCCCGAGTAGACGGAGGTGATCACCTTGAGCGGCTCACGAGGCAGCTCGATCATTCCGTGCTCGACCCCGGCGACCTCGCGGGCGGTGTCGAACAGCTGCCGCAAGGTCATGAACTCGGTCGCGAACAGGTACTTTTGGCCCTTGCGCCCGCGCTCCATCGCCAGCAGGTGCCCGCGCACGATGTCGGCCGCGCGGACCCAGGTGAAGCCGCCGTCGATGTACACGCGCAGCTTGCCGTTGATGTAGTCGCACAAGGTCCCGCCCATCCGCGAGGGCAGGTAGTCCCACGGCCCGATGCAGCCGCAGCTGGTAGCGATGACGCCATCGAGCCCCTCGGCGACGGCCTTGAGCAGCTCATGCTCGGCCAGCGCCTTGGTGTGCGCGTAGGGCATCGTGTGACCGAAGGGGAAGAAGGGCTGCGTCTCGTCGCTGGCCTTGCTGGGATCGTCGAGATCGAAGCCGGTCGCCGAGAACGAGCCGGTCAGCACGAAGCGACCGACGCCCGCCTCGAGGCTGGCTCGCAGCAGGTTGCGGGTGCCGAGCACGTTGATCTCGTAGAGGGTCTTGACCTCTTCGGGCGTCGCGTTGGCGGTCGAGATCTTGGCTGCGACGTGGAACACCCGCGCGACGCCAGCGACCGCGCGCTGCAGCGAGGCTGGATCACGCAGGTCACCCTCGATCCGCTCGACGTCGAGCCCCTCGATCCCGCGGTTGTTGGCGCGCGGCTGCACGAGCACGCGGACCTCGTGACCCTCGGCGAGCAGGCCTCGTACGAGGTTGCTGCCGAGGTGGCCACTACCTCCGGTGACGAGGACCTTGCCGGTGGGGATGCCGGCGGGGGGATTGATCGTGGAGGTCGTCTCGCTCATGGGCGCTCGCGCAGGCGACGCTTGGCTATCACGGCGTGCCCGTGCTGCTCAGTGCGGCGCAGCACAGGGAACCGCGTTCAGGCGGCGCTGAGCGAAGGCCGCCCGAGACACTCCTCCGCGGTCCAGCTCACGTCGGTCGCAGCGATCTGTTGGCAGATCAACGAGCTCACCTCTTGCTCGAGCAGGCGAGTCGGACCGCACGGAATGATCGCCGACCCGTGTCCTCGATCACGCTCGTGTAGCCGACATCGAGCCCTCGTTCGGAGAGCGCTCAGTTCGGGTTCTCAGCGGGGGAGTGGGAGCGGCTCGAGCGAGAGACCCCAGGCCTCCCGCACGGCCGAGGGAAATGCGTCATCGAATACGTCGAGGCTGAGCGCGACGAACTCTTGGCTCACGAACAAATGCGGCTCGACATTTGTACGCCACGCCGATTGGATCTCGTCGTACGAGTTGCTGCGTAGCGCATCGCGCATGCGAGTGATGTACGGTTGGAGCCCTTGCGCATGGTTACGCCAATCATTCATGAGGCCGGTACGCCGAGCCCCGAGGTTCGGGTGGTAGAGCTGCAGCGCCTTGAGCATCTCCAAGCCGCGCGGAGAGCCGTTGCGGGGAAATGGCATCCAGGTGCCGCCGATCGGGAGAAACTGGATATGCTCGCGTGGATCATCGCTACAGGGATCGAGCAATAAAGGCAACTCATCGCCTGGTGGCTGCTGCTCGGGCGCGAGCGGTTTGGAGCCCGGCACCAGCCAGAAGTTGATGCTCTTGTCGGGATTGCATTGACCGCACGCAAACAGAAGATTGTTCCAGGTCCAGGTGAGCCACCAGTAGCCTTGTTGGACGTTCAGCCCTTCTGCGTGGCGAACTTTGGTCTTCGGTCGGTAGTGCTCGACATGCTCGTACACTGGATCTTGAATGCGCTCGCAATAGCAACATTTGTGGTGCTGCATTGCGTAGAGGGCTGATTTTGCGATGTCATATTCATGTCGGAGCAGCTTCGCAGATAACGGCGCGAATTTTAGCGCGTCGCGCACGCGAGCAAGTTCGCGATTGCGTACCTCCGCGAGCTCCGGACAGGCCGTGCTCTCGTCCGTTCGTTGGATCCGAATCATGGCTGTTTGCGCGGAACAGGTCCCCACTTGGGGGCGACGCCTTCAGTGCGCAGGGTTTCGAGAAGATTGTGCATCTCTCGCTCTTCCTCGTCGCTGCGGAAGGGGTTGTTGGCCAAGAATCCATAGCGTTGGAACTGTGCAGCGAGCTGAGTTGGATGGAGCTCGTCGACACCAAAATAGCGTTCGAGCAACTCTCCACTGGTTTGCAGCTTGGGGGTTCGTGGATCTCCGGTCGGCCGTACATCGCCGGTCTCGGGATCTTGCTCGAGCACGACAATCTCGTCTGCCTCCAGGCTCGAGAGCAACATCGGTGAGTGCGTGGTCACCACGAATTGTAAGTTCGGGAACGTGCGCTTCAATGCTCCAATCAGCCCGACTTGCCAAGCGGGGTGAAGGTGAAGGTCGAGCTCGTCGACCAGCACGAGCCCCTCCATATCGTGGGGATGGATGTACCCAGTACGACCATCAACCCGCGCCTCCCACAGCACGTGACCGACGAGATCGGCCAACCAGGCCAAGATGGCTTGGTAGCCGTGGGAGAGCCAGGTTGCGGGGAGTCGCAGATCCGTCGCGCCGGTTTGTATCCCAAAGCGGTGGCTATTGATGAGACGGTCTGTCGTCGCTACGCCGCCCTTCCCGCGAAGCTCGAACTTGGTAATCCGGGGCAGTAAGGCAGGGTCACCGAGCAGTGCGCGATAGAGCGCGTCTGCATAGCCCCGAGCTTCATGGTCACCAAAGCGCTTGGCGAGATGATCGGCAAAGTCGGTGGATACGAGCGAACCCGTGTCGAACAGCGTAGCGAGCCGAACTCGCACGAAGTCGTCGGGACTCTTGGTCGTCGCGGCGCCGGGCAGGGTCCGCTGAACGCCGTAGCCAGCTACGAACCAGTGCGGCGTACTCTTCATTCGAGCTGCCGAGAGGGGATCGGGATCGATCCGCACACCGTCGCTGTTGCTCGAGTGACCATTCGGAGAGGGGACTGGCAAGTAGCGAGAAGTGCCGACGAACGAGCGTGCATCGGAGCCGAGCAGGAGCTCGGCCTCCAGCGCGTCGGGGGCGTTCGCGTCGGACCAGTCTGGAAAGCCGCGCGCTAGCCCAGCTCCGATCCTACCGAACTCGAATACCGCGCGGATATGGGTGTCGGACTGCTCCTGCCGAAGATCCGGGAACGACCGGCGCTGCTCGCTCGACAGCTCGTTAGCGAGGTCGCGACCGCTGGCCGCCAGTGCGATGGCGCGGAGGATCGAGGTTTTGCACAGCCCGTTGCGCCCAACCAGGACCGTCCACATGCGGGGCTTCCCGTCCGGCTTGCGGAAGTCGAGCCGGAACTCCCGCAGCAACTTGAGGCCGTCGATGTGGAGCTCGCGCAGATACACTGCGCGCAGCTTACACGAGCGCGATCTTGGATTCCATAACCCTTCGGTGCCGCGACTGGCAGCTGGTGCCCAGGCTCAGAACCCGTTGAGCGTCTCGACCACCGCGACCAGATCCCCGCGATCATAGAAATCGACGACCACGAAGTTCGGCGGGTGGTCCCAAAACTCCCAGCACTCCTGCGCGCGCGCGAGCAGGAACTCGTAGGCGTTGACCACCTCAGCGTCTGGGGCCGAGGGCAGATCGATGTCGCTGTTGACCCAATGGTTCATCAGGAACAGATCATTGTCCGCCGAGCCGCGGTTGAGCTCGCACGACAGATCAGCCGGATCGTTGGGCCCATAAGGCGTATCCCAAGCGACGTCCCAGACGTGGTGGTGCCAAGCCGGCGGTGGTCCGCCGACCTCGGCGGTGACGATCAGCCGGGTGTTCGCCTCGACCAGCTCGCCGAGGGTCGGCCAGGGCTCGCCCTGTGTATGCGCGTAGGTCAGCGCCTCGGCTCCAGTCGCGGCGTAGTCGAGCGCGAGGTCGGCCGCCGCGACGTCGTCCTGATAGATGATCAGGACGATCTCGCCGGGGTTTTGGGTCAGGAACTCGACGATCGTGGTCAGCGTGTCGAGGTGCGGCGTCTGGCCGAGCGCGCAGGGGCCGTGGCAGAGCACGATCGAGTCGTCGTCGGCGTAGTAGGTGTCGAGCAGCAGCACGCGGACGCCATCGTCGAGCTGCTGGGCGACGCCGTATTGCTGGTTGGCGTTGAACTGGCTGTAGCCATCCTCGAACGCCGAGTGGCTGTTGTGGGTCCCGGCGAACACGACCTGATCGAGCGGGCGATCGCAGAGCTCGGCGTGGCCGTTGCAGAGCAGCGGCGGCGGGCCGCTGTCCTCGGTGTCGCTGCTCTCGTCGGTGTCGGTCTCGGTCTCGCTCTCGGTCTCGCTCGTCGACCCGTCGGTCTCGCTCGAGTCGGTGCTCGACTCCGTGTCGGTCTCGCTCGTCTCGCTGCCGACGTCGTCGTCGCTCGCGGGCTTGTCGACGCACGCGAGCGCGAGCGCGAGCAGAACTGCGAGCGGAACGAGACGAGGACGAGAGGTCATCCGCGAAGGGTATCAGCCTCCCTCGGCCCGGACGGGCCGACTAAGCCCGACCCGACCGCCGACGCACGAAGCCGAGCAGCCCGAGCATCGCGAAGCCGAGCAGGCCCGTGCGTCCCTCGTTGGTGGCCGTGCAACCGCAGCCGCGCCCGCCCGGCTCCCACTGGGTCTCGTCGCCGGTCTCTCCGGTGTCGCTCTCGTCGCCGCCCTCTTCCTCTTCGCTCAAGCAGTTGATCGCGCAGCCGTCACCACTTTGGGTGTTGCCGTCGTCGCACTGCTCGCCC
>CBFGLP010000896.1:0-7596 GCA_965649595.1 uncultured Myxococcales bacterium
CGTCGTTGACCCCGTCGCCGCTCATCGCCACGACCTCGCCGCGCTGCCGCAGCTCGCGGACGATCATCGTCTTTTGCTCGGCGGTCACGCGCGCGCGGACCCGCTTGGCGACCTCGGCCGCGTCGGTGTCATCGTCGATCAGCCCGAGCTCGCGCGCGATCGCCTGGGCGGTCGCTGGGTGATCGCCGGTGATCATCACGACTTGAACTCCGGCGCTTCGGCAGCGTGTGATCGCCTCGCGGGCCACCTCGCGCGGTGGATCGGCCAGGCCGATCAGCCCGATCAGCTCGAGGTCGCGACTCTCTCCGCTCGGGTCCCAGTTGGCTGGCGCGCCCGTGCTCGGATCCAGCGTCGGTGGCCGCACGCCAACCGCGAGCACCCGCAGACCACGAGCGGCCATCAGCTCGGCTTCCGCCAGCACCGCCTCGGGCGTCAGGGCCGAGTCAGGGCGCGCTCGAGCGACCAGCATCTCGACGGCCCCCTTCACGTACGCGCGCCCGTCCACGCGCAGGACCGCCATGTTGCGGGTCTTGGTCGAGAAGGGGTGCTCGAGCACCCGCGGGTTGGCGCGCTCGATCGCCATCCGCTCGATCCCACGCTCGCGTGCGGCGCGGAGGATCGCTAGCTCGGTCGTGTCCCCGCTATCGCCCGCCTTGCTCTTCTCGCCCTCGCCCTCGCTCTTGCCCTCGCTTTGATGGTTGGTGAGCTCCGCGTCGCAGCAAGCCGCCGCGGCCTCGAGCAGCGCCTGCTCGCCGCCCTCGCTCGGGCTCCACAGCCCACGCACGCTCATCACCCCCGTCGTCAGCGTGCCGGTCTTGTCGGTGCAGATCACCGTGACCGACCCGAGCGTCTCGACCGCGGCCAAGCGGCGCACGAGCACCCGCTGGGCCGCCATCCGCTGCATGCCGAGCGCCAGCGCGATCGTGATGATCGCCGGCAGGCCCTCGGGCACCGCCGCGACCGCCAGCGAGATCGAAGACATCAACAGCTCGGTCGCGCCCATCCCATGCACGAAGCCGAGCCCCGCGACCACGGCGACCAGCACCACGCAGACGAGCAAGAGCATCTTGCCGACTCGATCGATGCGCCGCTGCAGCGGGGTCTCGTCATCGTGCTCCTCACCGAGCAGCTTGGCGATCCGGCCGATCTCCGTGCCCATCCCGATCGCCACGACCTCGGCCGCGCCGGTGCCCGAGGCCACCGCCGTGCCCATGAACACGTGATCGTGCCGCTCGGCCAAGGGTGCGTCTTGGGGCGCCGGCTCGGGACGCTTGTCGACCGGCATGCTCTCGCCCGTCAACGCGGCCTCGTTGGTCGTGAGCGCGTGAGCCAGCACGACGCGGGCGTCGGCCGCGACGACGTCGCCGGCTTCGAGCATGAGCAGATCGCCGACCACGACCTCGCGCGCGGGGATCGTCAGCAGCTCACCGCCCCGGCGTACCCGGGCACGCGGCGCCGTCAGCGAGCGCAGGTTGGCCATCGCCTTGGCCGCCCGCTGCTCCTGCACGAAGCCGATCGTCGCGTTGATGCTCACGATCACCGCGATCGCGATCGCGTCGGCGGTGTCACCGAACACCCCCGCCACGATCGCGGCGACCAACAAGATACCGACCAAGGGGCTCTTGAACTGGCGCAGCAGCACCTTCCACGCCGGTGTGTCGCGGTGCTCGATCAGCTCGTTGGGCCCGGTTTCGTGCAGCCTTCGTTCGGCCTGTTCGGGATCGAGGCCACGCTCCGGGTCGGTCACGCGGCGGAACCTAGCATCCCGCGCAGTGGGCTGCTCGTGGATGAAGGAGCGCGTCCGATCCGCAACGGGCCTCGCGCAGGTGCGCGGTCCGGCACTCGCGGCGCGATATGCCAGGAGAACGATCGACGCAGATCAGTTCGTGAATCGGCCTAGTCGAATGACTTTCGAAGCTCGATTGCACGCACAATGCAATGCACCAAGAACCTATAATTTCGCCCAAATGCGCGTATCTGTAGCGTTTAACCCCCAGGCCCGCTGGCCGGTCACACCTACATTGGCCTCGCTGCAACGAATCATGGCCGCGGACTCTTTACTTCGCGAAGATTCGAACGCGATACGGTCGCCGTTCACAGCATGTCGAGGCTTCGGCGCATCGCACTCGTCACGATCGCTCGCTCGGTCTGGAGAACCCCATGACGCAGGCTGCTTCGGCTTCCCTTCCCCGTCCTCCCGCGCTGCCCTTGATCGGCGCCCTCCCGACTCTGCTGCGCCAGCAGTTCACGGCGCTCGATCGCTGGCAGCGAGAGCTCGGCGGCATCTTCGAGGTCCCGCTCGGTCCCAACAGCTTCGTGTTCATCACCAGCCCCGAGATCGCTGGTGAGATGCTGATCGATAAGGGTCGCAATTTCGTGCGCGGCGGGCCTGCGTGGGAGAGCCTCAGCACCGTGTTCGGTGACGGCATCATCGCCAGCGAGGGCGAGCGCTGGCGCGACATGAGGCGAGCGTTCCAGCCCTACTTCCACGTCGACGCGCTGCGCAACCTGACCATTGCGATGGCCGAGTCGGTCGACGAGGTCTGCGCGCTGTGGAAGGACCAGATCAAGAGCCAGCCCGAGTTCAACCTCGAGCACAAGATCTCGCAGCTGACGATGGCGGTGATCCTCCGAGTGATGCTCGGCGTTCGGATCAGCGACCAGTGGTACGAGCGGGCGTCCGAGAGCCTGCAGCTGGCGATCGATCGCGTCGCGCTCGGCTGGCTCACGAGCAAGCTCCCACGCTGGGTTCCGCTGCCCGGGCGCGCTCGCTATCGCGAGGCGCTGCTCGACATCGATCGGATGGTGGCCGAGTTCGCCGAGCAGCGCCGGACCAGCCGCCGCTTCGACGATGACGTGCTCGGCATGCTGGTGATGCTGCTCGAGCAGGGCCGGCTGGACACCGTCGGCCTGCGCGATCAGACCGTGTCGATCTTCATCGCCGGCTACGAGACCACCGCCAACACGCTCGGCTTCACGCTCTGGGAGCTGGCGAGTCGGCCCGAGCTGCTCGCGCGGGTGCGCGACGAGGCCGATCGCGTGCTCGGTCCCGCCGACGGTCCGCCGGTCGGCGACTTCGATCGGATCATGTCGCTCGAGCTGTGCACGCAGGTGTTTCGCGAGGGCCTGCGCATGTACCCCGGTGCCATCTGGCTGCCGCGCTTCGCTCTTACCGACGACACCCTCGGAGGCATGAGCATCCCTGCGGGCACCACGACGGTGGTCTCGGTCTACAACGTTCAGAACGACCCCGAGCTGTGGGATTCGCCGCGGGAGTTTCGCCCCGAGCGTTTCGCCGAGGGTGCCGAGCCCCTGCGTCATCGCCACGCATGGATGCCCTTCGGCCTCGGTCAGCACATGTGCATCGGGCAGCGACTCGCGCTGGCGGAGGGCACGCTGGCCATCGCTCGACTCGCGCAGCGCTTCGACTTCGAGCCGCTGGCAGGCCGCGCTCCGCGGATGAAGATGTCGACCGCGCTGACCACCTACGACGGCATCTGGGTTCGCATGCGCTCGCGTTGAGTCCGGGCGCCCTCCGTGCGCTCCGGTTGCTCGACAATCACGCAGCCACCGCGAGCTCCAAATGCTCGCGGTGGCTGCATAGTCTGGCATCATTCGTTTCAATACGCCTCGCGCGGATTTGCCCGCGAGCCGATGGCGCAGCCACGACTGGATCATTCGCCCTGTCGATATCGAGCACGGACATTCGAGCGCTCGCATCGCAGGTCCGAAGCTAGCCGACGTTTGTGTGTGAACATCCCGCATTGTTGCCACCTCGCTCGTCGAGGTGCTAGTAGCCCGATCTGCGGATCTGGTAGCTGATACGGATTTTAGACACTCGCCAGCATCATGCTGCGCACCTCGGGCCACGGATGACCTCGACAACGACGCAAACACTCTCGCTTCCTTGCGCACCTGCGCTGCCGCTACTCGGTTGCTTGCCAGCGCTGCTGCGCGACCAATTCGACGCACTCGATCGCTGGCAGCGGGAGGTCGGAGGCTTCTACGAGCTTCCGCTCGGCCCGAGCCGCGCGATCATGGTCGCAGACCCGGACATCGCGAGCGAGATCTTGGTCGATCGCGCGACCACGTTCACGCGCGGCGGCCCGTTCTGGGAGAGCCTCGCCAAGGTGTTCGGCGACGGCATGCTGACCGCCGAGGGCGAGCTGTGGCGAAAGCGTCGCAGCCTGATTCAGCCCTACTTCCACCACAAGACCGTCCGCTCGGTCATCTCCAACATCGCCGCGAGCGTCGACGAGATCTATGACCAGTGGGCCGAGCAGTTCGCCGACGGGGCGGTGATCGACACCTCGCACAAGTCCTCGCAGCTGACCATGGCGGTGATCGTCCGGATGATCTTCGGGACCCGGATCTCCGACGCCGACTATGAGTACATCAGCCACACGCTCGATTATGCGATCGATCGGATCGCGGTCGGCTGGCTGACCTACAACCTCCCCCGCTGGCTGCCGATCCCCGGTCGCGCTCGCTACCTCGAGGCGATCGCCAAGGTCGACGCGCTGGTCGCCAACTTCGTCGAGCGGCGCCGAGCGTCCGGCGACTGGGGCAACGACGCGCTCGGCATGCTCATCCACCTGCTCGAGGAGGGCGGCCTCGATCACAAGGGCCTGCGCGACGAGACCGTGTCGCTCTTCATCGCCGGCTACGAGACGACCGGCAACAGCCTCGGCTTCTCGTTCTGGGAGCTGGCCGACAAGCCCGCGATCTTGCAGCGGCTGCGGGCCGAGGCCGACGAGGTCCTCGGGCCCGGCGGGCGCACGCCGATCGGCGACGACATCGAGAAGATCGATCGGCTCGAGTACGCCCACTGGGTGTTCAAGGAGTCGCTGCGGATGTACCCCGGCTCGCTCTGGCTGCCCCGCATCGCGCAGACCGACGAGGTCCTCGCCGGAGTCCACATCCCGGCGGGCACAACCTTGATGATCTCGCTCTACAGCATTCAGAACGACCCGCGCTGGTGGGACGAGCCGCGCGTGTTTCGGCCCGAGCGGCACGCTCCCGACGCGACGCCGCCTCGCCACCGCCACGCGCTGATGCCCTTCGGGCTCGGCCGGCACATGTGCGTCGGCCAGCGCCTCGCGATGGTCGAAGGCCCGCTCGCGCTCGCTCGCCTCGCCCAGCGCTTCGATCTCGAGACCATCCCGGGACGGGTTCCTAAGATGAAGATCTCGACCGGGCTTGGCAGCGTCGACGGGATCTGGCTGAAGATCCACCCCCGCGCGAGCTGACTAGCGGAGGCCGCTAGCCGTCCTCGACCAGCCGAGCGATCGCGTCGAGCGGGATCGGCTTGGTCAGGTGTGCGTCGAAGCCCGCCTCGATCGAGCGCTGGCGGTCCTCCGGCTGACTGTAGCCAGACACCGCGATCAGGCGGGTCGTCGCGAGCTTCGGATCCGCGCGGATCGCCCGAGCGACCGCGAAGCCGCTCAGGTCCGGCAAGCCGATGTCACACAGGATCACGTCGGGCCGCAGCTGCGCTGCCAGCTCGATCGCCCGAGCGCCGGTCCGCGCGAGGCCGACCGCGTGGCCGCTCTGCTCGAGCAGCTCGACAAGCATCGTGGCGTTGTCTTCGTTATCCTCGACGACCAACACCCGCTTGCTCGTCTCGCTGACGCTCGGCATCGACGAGTCGATGATCGGCTGGCCGCACGAGCGTGGCAACCGAACCACGAGCTCGGTCCCCTGCCCGCGACCTCGGCTGTGCGCCGCGATGCTGCCACCGTGCAGCTCGATGATCCGCTTGGAGATCGCTAGCCCGAGCCCGAGCCCGCCGGCCGAGCGCGCGATGTCCTGCGGTGCCTGCGCGAAGGGCTGAAACAGCCGCTTTTGGAACTCCGGCTCGAGCCCGATCCCGCTGTCGCGCACGCGCAGGATCACCTGCTCGCCCTCGGCGACGACCTCGACCCACACGCGCGCCGGCGCGTCGGTGTACTTGATCGCGTTGGACAGCAAGTTGTCGGCCACCTGCGCGAGCCTGACCGCGTCGCCCTCGATCCACAGCGGCTGGTCGGGGAGCTCGACCGAGAGCTCGAGCTCGTCGAGGTCAGGCCCGCGAGAACGGTGGTCCTCGACCACGTGGCGCACGACCTCGACCAGATCGACTGGCCCGCGCTCGATCGTCAGCGTCCCTCGACTGATGCGCGAGACATCGAGCAAGTCGTCGAGCAGGCGAGTGATGTGGGCGCTCTGACGATCGAGCACGGCCTGGATCCGAGCCAAGCGTGGCTCGCTCGGCGCCCGCTGGCGCAGCAGCTCGCTGGCCAAGCGGATCGCCGCGACTGGATTGCGCAGCTCGTGCCCGAGCATGGCCAGGAACTCGTCCTTTTGCCGCGCGGACTCGCGCAAGGCCTGCTCGACCCGCTTGCGCTCGGTGACGTCGAGGTGGATGCCGACCCACGAGCTGATCTCGCCGGCAGCGTCACGGACCGGGTGCCCGCGGCAGAGCAACACCCGATCGACGCCGTCCAGATCGCGGACGAAGAGCTCGAGATCCCAGCTCTCACCTGCCCGCATGCGCCGCTGCCAGTCCGCGAGCGCGGCCTCGGCTTGCTCGGGCGGCAGCATCCCGGCCCAGCGGTCTTGCTCGAGCTCGGCCAGGGTCTTGCCAGTCAGGCGACAGAACGACTCGCTGACCATGCGCAGCTCGCCGCTCGGATCGGCGATCCAGACCCCGTAGGGGATGTCCTCGCCAATGCTGCGATAGAGCGCCTCGCTCTCGCGCAGCGCCAGCTCGGCCCGCTTGCGCACGTCGATGTCCTCGATGATCGCGACACAGGCAAGCGGCTCGCCGCTGTCCGAGCGCATCATCGAGCCGGTCAAGTTGATCCAGACGATCGATCCGTCCTTTCGGATGTAGCGCTTCTCGATCGAGTAGCTGCGGCGCCGGCCTTCAAACAGCTCGCGCGCGAGCGCGAGGTCGGGCTCGATGTCGTCGGGATGCGTGATGTCTACCCAGGTCCTGTCGCGCAGCTCCGCGTCCGAGTAGCCGGTGATCTCGTGCATGCGATCGTTGACGTGCTGCCAGCGCCCATCGAGCTCGACGATCGCGATGCCGACCGCCGCGTTGTCGAAGGTGGCTCGAAAACGCCGCTCGCTGGACTCGAGCTCGGCGGCGAGCTGCTCGAGCCGCCGTCGCGCCTCGACCTGCCGGGTGACCTCGACTCCGACGGACATGATCGCGGAGGTCTCCCCTTCCACGACGATCGGCTGACAGGTGAACGTGAAATAGACGTCCTCGAGCGTGCCCTCGCCCTTGCGATCGAGCGACACCCGAACCTCCTCGGCGGTATAGGGCGTCCCCGTCTTCCAGAGCTGCGCGAGCATCTCGAGCACCGGCGCGTCGTCTGGCAACTCGGGGAACGCCGCGCGGAAGGGCTTGCCGATCAGCTCGCGGTGCCCGACCATTTCCAGGTAGGACCGGTTGGCCAGCTCGAACACGAACTCGGGCCCGCTCACGATCGACACGGCGATCGGCGCCTGCATGAAGATTTCGTACAGCAACGAGGACTGATCGAACGCGGGCAGCCGACCGTGATCCCAGCGAAGCCCAGCCGGCCCGCGGCTCTGGTCGCGCCGCCC
>CBFGLP010000897.1:0-1808 GCA_965649595.1 uncultured Myxococcales bacterium
GTCGGGCAGCTTGAAGCCGTCGTTGGCGAACAGCTTGAACCCGTTGTCCTCGAAGGGGTTGTGGCTGGCCGAGATGACCACGCCCGCGTCGGCGCGCATCGACTTGGCCAAGTACGCGATCCCTGGCGTCGGGATCGGCCCGACCAACAGCACGTCGACCCCGAGCGCGCACAAGCCCGAGGCCAGGCCCATCTCGAGCATGTAGCCGCTGCGGCGGGTGTCCTTGCCGACCACGACCTTGCCCTCGCGTCCGAAGTGGGCGGCGACGGCCATGCCGAGCCGCATCGCCACCTCGGGCGTCATCGGATGCAGGTTGGCGCGACCACGAATGCCGTCGGTGCCGAAGAGCTTGCGCTGCGAGGTCACGGCCCTAGATAGCCGATCCCGACCGGGCTCGACCAGTCGGAGCTGACTCGGCCCTCAGCCGCGGGCGGCTGACTCGGAGGTTACTTCTTCGGGGCCTCGCCCCCGCCGCCGGAGAAGCTCAACCGCACGAGCGGCGGGCTGATCGAGAGCTGCTCGCGGGTGGCCTCGGGCACGTCGTCGCTCCACTCGAAGCGCAGCGCCACGCGCAGCGGCTCGCCCTCGCGGCTCGGCTCGACCTCGACCTCGGGCTTCAGGGGCAGCTGGAAGTCCTCGATCTCGCGCAAGATCGGCAGCGGCCCCCGGATGGTCACGTTCTCGCTCTGCGGGACGTCGAGCTCGGCGACGCTCGGCAGCGCCGCGAGCACGGCCTTGCCGACCAGGACCTTGATCGCGACCTCGCCGATCTCCGGCTCGATCTCGGCGATCAGGCGCACGGTCGGGACCTTGCGATCCTCGAGCCCGACGAACTCGAGCTCGCGCGCGCGCTCGCCTAGCGAGTCGGGCAGCAGGACCTCGACCCGCATGTCGATGTCGCGCGAGATCCCGGACAGGTCGATCGGCTCGGTGTCCAGCTCGTCGAGCTTGGCGAACAGCGACTCGGGTCCGCGCAGGGTCCAGCGATCGGGCTCGAGCCGGAAGCTCGTCAGCGTGTAGTCCTCGGCGACCTCACCAGTGAACACCGCATCGATCACGATCGCACGCTCGACGATCGCCTCGAAGCGCAGGTCGACGGGGTCATAGCTGAGCTCGTGCAGCACGACCCCGGGCGGCATCACGATCGTCGCGGGGTCGAGCTGCATCGGCCCTGGTTTGACCTCGCGCAGATCCAGCACCGCCGCCCCCAGCTCGTCGGCGCGGATCCGGTTGACCGCCGTCCACGGCCCGCGCAGCGTGACGTCGACGCTGTGCGGCAGCCCGGTCCGCAGCACGCGATCGGGATCCTCGATCACTCGCAGCGGCACGGTGAAGCTGCGCTGGACCTCGTCGCGGGTGACCACGAACACGAGCAGCGCGAGCAGGAAGGCCATGATCTTGGTCCCCCAGTTCTCGGTCGCCGCGCGGATCAGGAACGCAGCGACCCGCTGCAGCGTCCGTGGGGCGGTGCCCGAGCGGGTCAGGCCTGGCGAGCCCGGCTGCAGCGTCATTCAGCCGACCTCCCGCTCGCGCGCTCGGGTGCCCGAGCGGCTCGCTTCGGCGCGGACTGGGCCGGCCACGCTGGACTCGCCCGCCTCGCTCGCCAGCGTCATGTCGACCCGGCTGGCGCTCGCGCTCGCGGCCGCACGCTCGGCCGGAGCCGGCGGCGGGCGATCGAGCCATGCATGGATCCACCGCTCGAGCGCCGGAGGATCGAGCGCCTCGCTGATCACCCCAGCCTCGGCCACTCGGATCTCGCCCCGCTCCTCGCTGAGCACGATCACCAGCGCGTCGCTCTCCTCGCTGAC